>NZ_NOIW01000113.1:0-15664 GCF_002708645.1 Sphingobium sp. IP1 | reverse complement strand
CCGACCAAAATGCGTCGTTCACCGCTCGGGCTTCTAACGGCAGCTTGTTTCGGAACCTGCCGTTTGCTCGTTGCGAACCTTCGTGGCCGCCCAACAAGGGATTACAATCGCTGCGACACCGGTATGGCTTTTGGTCGATGAGTCGCGATGGAGGATCCGGTGCAGATCTCCAGGATAGACCTTCACCAAGATGATTGCCTCAACTCAGACTGTTACTAGATGATCGGCAAGAAAGGGCCTCCGCCGTCGATGGATCGTGAAATCGAAGATATGTCCCTACGCCTGAAGCAAGGGCTTCTCTGCCACGGATTGACCGTCACGGCCGCCCATTGAATGTTCCAGGTCGCCAGCACCTTCGATGCGGCGAGCAGCGGCAATGAGGTTCTGCTTTTAAAGAACAACTGGAACGACCGGTTCACCTGGATCACTCAGTTCTATGTCACGGTCGTCGATGCGGACGGCACGCGCACCCATGCCCTCCCAGCACGACAACGATGTTCACTACGTCCGGTAAGTCGAGCATGGACTCCCCATCAACGATCTCGCCTGCCATCTGAAGTGCCATCAAGATCCCGACCGAGATGGCGATACCCAACTCGGCCAGCACGCTGCGCATCCCCAAAGCCGACCGGGCGTCACAAAGATTTACAATCGTCGCCAACTCCTGTTGCCTGAAGGGCCGATAACAGCCTCAGACATCAAGGAGGCGGTTATGCGGCAGGACGATCGACACTGGACACGGATCATCCTGCGGCCCGATCCGTCCCCTTGATTGCATACCGCAATTTCCCCTTTGCGCTGGCTGTTGTCCCTTGCTCCTCCCCCTGGACGGCCAGCGCCGACGCGGTGCGGATCCTCGCCCCCCGGATCCGCACCGCGTCTTCTTGTTCGAAAGGCTTCACCATGAACCATTATCCGATCGCGGTCGCGACCGCATTGCTCGCCAGCGTGTCGACTATCGCCAATGCTGCCCCGGCCATGACGCTCTATCCACAGCAGATTGGCGCGGAAACGGCGCGCTATCAGCATGGCAGCGCGACCATTTCCCTGAAATCACCGACGGCCACCGTCGAAATTCGGCCCCTGCCGGTGGAAGACGGACGCGCCGCCTTTTCCATTGCCATCTTCAACCATGACGGCCGCCCCGCCAATCTGGGGATGGAAAATATCACCGCTGTCGTGAACGGCATTCCGACACCCGTTCCCACCTATGCGCAACTGGCGGAAGCAGCCGAGCGGAAGGCACGCCAGGCGAAGATCGGTACTGCGCTGTTCGCCGGCGTGCTGGCAGGCGTCGCATCCACCGCATCGAACCAGGGCAGCTATTATCGCCATGTCCGTGGCCCGCGCGGCGGCTTTACCCAGGCCATTCACTGGCAGGACGATACGCCTGGCGTGATCGGCGCGACGGCCGCGGTCGCAGGCGGCGCGATGGTGATCGGCGGCATCGACCGCAAGCTCGACTACACGCTGGACCAGTTGGGAACCCAGATCTTACAGACGACCACGATCGACCCCGGCAGCAGCTTTGGCGGCATGGTCATCCTGCCGATCGATCGGGACGCCGGCCATCCGGCCGATATCAGGGTCAATGTCGCCTTTGACGGCAGGGTCTATGCCTTCGGATTTCGCCTGACGCGCTCGGGCATCGGCGTGCCTGCGCCCGTGCCCGCGGCGGCAAGGGCGGACGCGCCCGGCGTCCAGGCATTGCCTGTCGACCTTGCCGGCGAAGGTGGCGGCGAATGACCATGGCGGAAAGGGGCCGGATGTGCGCAGCGGCGATACCGCTGGTCGGCGCCCTGCTGTTGTTGCCAGCGTGCGCCGGCACAGCCGTCCATGACCTCAGCATGGCGCCCGCGCGGTCGCAGCAGATACCCGGCGCCATTGGGGTGCGGGTGACGCTGGCGCCGGACATCCGGTCCGATCCCGATGCGGGCAAGGCCGCGCATCGTCTGCAGGCCGAACTGGTCAAGGCCTATCGCAAGGCTGGCCTCCCCGCCTCCGTCACGCCGGACGGGCAGCCCTCTCCCGGCGAAGCCACGGTAAGAGTCCAGATCGTCCGGGCGGACCCCGGCAACAGCACCGAACGGTTGCTGATCGGCTTCGGCGCGGGTCGATCAGCCCTGCTCACCAAAGCCTCGTTCGACATCGCCGGACAAGCCGGCCCGGCCATGTCCTTTTCCGCCACCGCCAAGGATGGGCGCAAGCCCGGCCTGATCGTGCCGGGCGCTGTGGCGGCCGCCACCGGCGAATTGTCGCGCCTTGCCATCGGTGGTGGCGTCAGCCTGCTGGTGGGACGCCGCAGCGGGCTGGACGGAGGCGCCAAGCGATCCGCCGCTCTCATCGTCAAGCAAACGCGGCAATTGTACCGCGCGTCCGGCTGGCCCTGGCCATCCGACAAGGGCTGCCCCTCCCCCTCTTGCCAGCAAGGTTCCCGCAATGAAGATGCATCCCCCCATCCAGCCGCCGCTTCCTGAAATTCCGCTGGTCGACAATATGTTCGCACCAGAAATATTAGCTGGCGGCCTGACCGGCCTGTCACTGCTCAACGGCATCGTGACGGTCACGCTGGAAAATCCAAGGGCCGACCATGGCCGCCCCGATCCCGGCCTGGAACGTGTTGCCCCGATAAGATGATCTTGCCCCGAAAGGACAGCCCATGGCTGCGACATTTTCCTTCAGCATTCAACAGCAGCTGGTGCTGACCGCCGCCCGTCAGTGGTGTCGGGCGCGGCACCTGCACATCCCTGCCCAGCCGCATCTCTACCGCAAGCTCGCCCGCCACGGTTGCGGACAGCTGGCTCCCGCCTGCGACAGCCTGATGAGGCTATCCGAACTCGTGCTGGGGCATCCGTTTCGCTGCGGTGCCGGCCTGGCCCTGTCGGAGGATGAATGGCGACTGCTCGACATGATCGAAGGGCGCGAGCGCCAATTGGTCCACGAATGCAGCGTCGCGCTGGCGAGCGCTTTCCGCCATGCCATCAGGTCGCTGCACATCATGATAGACATGGCCTTTAACATCGACAGCGGCGAGCCGGTGAAGCGTACCGTCGCTTCGACCGGCCTGATCGCCGCCTGATCGCCAGACACGATCATTTCATCAGCGCATTCACTCCGGTCAGCGTCTCATCGCCCAGATCGCCGGTCGCGGCGGCGAGCTGGAGCCGGGCCGTCATATAATCATATATGGCCTGACGCCGGTCGCGGTCGGTCGAAAAGCTCTGGCTCTGCGCATTCAGGACATCATCCTGCGTGCGGATGCCTACCTCCCGCCCGGTATTGGCGGCATCCTGCTGCAAGCCGGCCGATCGGTTCGCGGTGTTCAGGGCCGCTATGCGGCGCGCGCCGGTCGATACGGCATGCCAGGCCTGCTGCGCCTGAAGACGAGCATCCCGCCGCGCGGCATCCAGGGCGCGCTCGGCCTTGACGGCGTTGGCGCGGGCTTCCCGTTCCTTCGACTGAATCGCCCCACCGGCATAGAGCGGAATGGTGATACGCAGCCCGGCCGACGCCGACTGGATGCGGTCGGGAATGATGCCATTGCCCCCTTCCCCGCCCAGCCGATACTGGCCCTGATAACCGGCGACGCCTTCGACGACGGGGCGTCCCGCAAGGCCGTAGCGGTCGATATCGGCTCCTGCGGCCTTTGCCTGATGCTCGGCCGCCTTCACCAGCGGCGACTGACGCTCCGCCTGCTCGATGGATGCTTCCAGCGTCACGAGCGGCAACGGCGCGGCGAAATTCCCGGCGGGTCGGTCCAACCCTTCCGCCGGCAAGCCCGTCAGTTCGGAAAAATCGGCACGGGCATAGGCCAACTCGGCCTCGGCGCCGATGCGCTGTGCTTCACTCGCGTCGCGGCGGGCCTCCGCCTCGCGCACGTCGGTGATGCGCGCGCGCCCGGCATCGAAACGCGCCTGCGCAGCGCGCCGTTGCTGTTCTGCCGCATCGACCTGTGCCTGATAGGAGCTTAGCCTGTCCTCGGCCGCCAGCACCTTGAAATAGGCCTGCGATACACGAAGGATGAGTTGTTGCTGCTCGCCGGCAAACTGCACATCGGCGCCGGCCGCCTTTTCGCGCAGCTGGATCGACTGTGCATGTTTAGATGCATCATACAAAGGCTGAACCGCCTGCACGCCAACGGTCGCCCGGCCGCTCGATCGGCTTCCGGTAAAGACCGGGTCCAGTTCTTCCGGGAAACGGGCGTTGGTTTCTGTGACATTATATTGGTATCCGCCCTGAAGCTGTACGCTGGGCCGCTTGAGCGCCCGCGCCTGAACGGCGGCCTCCTGCCCCGCGTCGCGCTCAGCCTGCGCGCCCAGATGATCGGGATCATGCGCCGCCGCTGCTTGCCATGCCTCCATGAGGTCGGTCGCATGGGCGGGCGGCGCGAGCATGGCCGCTGCGGTACAGAGGAAAAGGCGCTTCATGCGGAAATCTCCTGGCTGTCGGCGCGATGCTGCGGGCGGTCGAAGACCAGCTCGTAGAGCGCGGGCAGGACGATGAGGGTAAGGATGGTGGCGACCATCAGGCCGCCCATGATCGCCCAGGCCATCGGCCCCCAGAAGGTCGACCGGGTGAGCGGGATCATGGCGAGGATGGCGGCGAGCGCGGTCAGCAGGATCGGGCGCAGACGATGGACGGCGGCTTCGCGCACGGCCTCCCGCATCGCCAGGCCATGGCCCGACAAGGTGTCGATCTGCGCGATCAGGATGACCGAATTGCGCAGCACCATGCCGAACAGCGCCAGCGATCCCAGCATGGCGACGAAGCCGAAGGGGATGCGGAACAGGGCCATGATGAGCGCCACGCCGATCAGCGCCAGCGGCCCGGTCGCCAGCACCACCAGCATCCGCTTCACATTCTGGAGCTGGAGCATCAGCAGGATGACGATCACGAAGATGGCGAAGGGCACGGCGGCCATGGTCGCCTTCTGGTTGATGCTGCTCTGTTCTTCCGACCCGCCCTTGACGATGGAGGCGCCGGACGGAAGATCGCGGCGCAGCGCCTCGATCTGCGGTTCGATCCGCTTCGTCAGGTCGCTTGCCTGCTCGCCTTCGACATCGGCGGAGATGGTGATGGTCGGCTGACGGTTGCGCTGGTAGATGACGGCCGGTTCGCTGCCCGCCGATACATGGCCAAGCTGGGCCAGCGGCACTGCGCCATTGGGGGTGGAGATCGGCAGGTTGGCGATGCGACCAAGGTCGGTCCGCTCCGCCGCACTCAGGCGAAGCACCACGTCGAGGGCCAGATCGCGATCCCGAAAGCTGGTGGTACCCGCCCCGCCAATCGCCGCCTGCAACGATTGCTGCACCGCCTGCGTCGACAGGCCGATCGCGCGAACCTTATCCTGATCCAGGTCGATCCGAATGGCCTTGAGCGGTTCGCCCAGATCGCTGTTCACGTCGCGCGCGTGACTGTCCGCACGGATCAGTTCCTCCAGCTTCTTCGCGACCGGCACGATCTGCGCAAGGTCCGGTCCCGCCACACGATACTGCACGGGCTGGCCGACCGACGGGCCATTTTCCAGACGGCTGACACGGCCGCGCGCTTCGGGGAAATGCATGGCGAACAGGCTCTGGATGCTGGCGATCACGCCTTCGCGCGCTTCCTCATCCCTGGTCTGGAGCACGAGTTCGGCCAGCGTGATATCGGGCGTCTGGACATTGAGCGGCAGGTAGAAGCGCGGCGATCCACCCCCGACATAGGCAGTGGTGGACACCACCCGGTCATCGCGCGCCAGCAGCTTTTCCATGCGGGCGGCGACGGCCTGCGTCTGGGCGAAGCTTGCATTTTGCGACAGCTGAAGGTCGACCACCAGTTCGGGTCGGTCGGACGCGGGAAAGAATTGACGGGGCACGCCGATCTGGAACAGCAGCATCGACCCCAGAAACATGGCGAGCGCGACCGCCACCACCGTCTTGCGCCGGTCGAGGCAGCGGTCGAGCACGCGCCGGAACCAGCCGTAGAAGCGGCCTTCATATTGTTCTTCGGGCTCTCCCGCGTCGTCACGCGCATCCGCGCGCTGGGGCAGCAGATGATAGGCGATGAACGGCGTGAAAATGACCGCGACGATCCACGACAGGACCAGCGAAATGGCGATTACCTGAAACAGCGAGATCACATATTCGCTGGCTGTCGCCTTCGACATGGCGATCGGCAGGAAACCGGCGACGGTGATGAGCGTGCCGACCAGCATCGGCACCGCCGTCACGCTATAGGCGCTGACGGCCGCCCGCGTCCGGGTCCATCCCGCCTCCAGATGCGTCGCCACCGCCTCGACCACGATGATCGCGTCATCAACCAGCAGACCCAGCGCAATGATGAGTGCGCCCAGCGAAATGCGCTGAAGGTCGATGCCTATATACAACATGCACAGGAACGTCATCGCCAGCACCAGCGGGATGCACAGCGCCACCACGATGCCCGGCCGCCAGCCCAGCGACAGGAAATTCACCGCCAGCACGATGACGATCGCCTCGATCAGCGATGTCGTGAATTCGCCGACGGATTCGTCGACCACATGGGTCTGGTCGGACACGGTATGAATGCCCACGCCGACCGGCATTTCGGACTGGAGGGCAGCGATCGTGCGCTTCAGATCCTCGCCGAGGCGCGCGACGTCACCGTCCGACCGCAGGCTGATGCCCACACCGACCGCGTCCTTCGCTCCGAAACGCATCCTGAACGTCGCAGGATCGACCGGCTTGCGTTCGACCCTGGCTATGGCGTCGAGCCGAACGCTTTTGCCGTTTGCGACGATCGGCGTTGCGGCAATGGCCTCCACCGATGCGAAATCGCCCGTCACCTGCATCCGCACCCGTTCCGCGCCGGCCTCTACGATCCCTGATGCAGCGACCGCGTTGGTGGTGTCGAGCGCGTCGGCTATCGCCTGCGCAGAGATGCCCGACATGGCGAGACGCGCACTGTCATAGGTGACATAGATGGCTTCATCCTGCGCGCCGATGATCTGCGTCTTGGCGACATCGGGCAGCGCCTGGATACGGTCGCGCAGCGTCTCGGCATAGCGTTTGAGCACCGGATAGGAAAAGCCGTCGCCCGTGACGGCATAGATATTGCCGTAGGTCGTGCCGAATTCGTCATTGAAGGCCGGTCCGACGACCCCGTCGGGCAGGTCCGCGCGATTGTCGGTCACGGTCTTGCGGATGCGATACCAGATATCGGGGACGGCGCTGCTCTTGACCGTCGATATGAGCGTGACGTTGAGCGTCGCCTGACCCGGTCGGGCCTTGCTCTTCACATAATCGATCTCGGCGATATTCTCGGTCAACACCGTCTCGATCGGCTTGATCACCTGTTGCGACATCTGCTGCGCCGTCGCGCCGGGCCAGCCGACGGTAATCATCATCGTCTTGACGGTGAATTCGGGGTCTTCCTTGCGCCCCAGCGCCATGTAGGAAAACAGGCCCGCAACGGCCGCCAGCACCAGCAGGAAGCCGACCATCTGCTGATGGGTGAGCGCCCAGCGGGACAGGTTCATGCCCTTCATGTCGATGCTCATGACTGCGGCACCTGCACGATACGAACCTTCTCGCCCGCACGCAGCAGATGCACCCCGGCCGTGACGATGGTCTCGCCCGGTTTCAGGCCGGACCGGATGGTCAGCATGTCGCCCTGCGCCGCGCCGATCTGCACGGCGCGCGGCTGCACCACCATCGTTCGCTGGTCGAGCACCCATGCCTGTGCGCGCCCGTTGGATTGCAGCACGGCGGTCAGCGGCACCCGGACGGCGGCATCGCCGGCATCGCCTTCGACCCGCAATTCGGCGGTTTCGCCCATCAGCAGCGCCTGTGCCGGCGCATCGACGGACAGGCGTGCCGCAAAGGTCCGCGTCGCGGGATCGGCAGCGCCCGATATGCTGCGCAGTCTGGCGGCATAATGCCGGCCCGGGCTGCTCCACACGCTCACGCTCAATCGTGAGGCGGACCGGACCCGGTCCAGACTGCCTTCCGGGAGCGCCACCGCGATTTCCGGCCGGGACGGGTCGGCCAGCGTCACGATCGCCTGTCCCGCGCCCACGACCTGACCAACCTCACCCTGAATCTGCGTGACGACGCCGGCGCGCGGCGCCGTGAGGACGGTGCGGCCCAGCTGCGCCGATGCCGTTCCGCTCTGGGCGCCGGCGGCACGCAACTGCGCCTGCGCCTGAACGGCCGCCGCCTTCTGCTGATCGAACTCTGCGGGGGAAATGAAGCCCTGCTTCAGCAATTCGCGCGACCGCGCCAGATCAGCCTGCTGCACGGCGGCGGCGGTCCGGGCCGAACCGCTCTGCGCCGCCGCGCTGTCCAGCGCCCGCGCATAATCGCTGTTGTCGAGACGCAGCAACGTCTGGCCCGCATGGACGCTGCTGCCAAGGTCGATCCTGCGCTCGACGATCCGGCCCGCCACTTCGAAACCGATCTGGCTTTCGAAGGCGGACCGGATTTCGCCGGCATAGGTTGTGCCGATGCCGGCATCGGCGCCGATGCGCTGGACGGCCACGGCACGCCGTTCATCCCTGACCTGCGGCTCATCCCGACAGGCCGGAAGCAGCAGCAACGCGATCGGTACGATATGGGCAAAACGTGCCATTCCATCCCCATGGAAAAAGGCCGCCGAGGCAGGCCGGTTCATGCAAGGCCAAGGGAATGGAGCAGGTCTGCAACCATCTGATACGCACTTTGTAACGCTATGTAACAGGCTGGCGGCGCTAGGCGCGCGTTCAGCCTGGTCAGTCGCCGATAGTGCCGGACCATGAGGCCGACCCGCCATTGGGACCGGTCATGTTGCGATGATAGGTTGCGGTCCCGTCGCCATTGGCTGTCGCGCTGGTCGATCGCCCCCAGCTTTTTCCGCTGTTGGTCACATGACTGGTGGAGCCGTGGAACTGCCCGTCCTGCGCCTGATACCCGCGCTGGCTGCTGAAGCCACGTCCGTCATTGGTCTGGACATTGCGACTCATGGCTGCCTGCCCGCCGCCGCGCGAGGCGTTGTAGCTGCTGTGCAGCCCTCGCCCATTCGGCCCCTGCACGTTGCGGCTGTGGCTATATTGAAAGGAACGGTTGCGGGCTTCGGCCGTCGATATGCTGGCTGCGATGGCCAGGGTCGAAACGATGATCGTGGTGAATTGGCGCAATGTCATGATGCATACTCCTTCTCCGCGTCAGCAAAAGGCGCGGGACGGGACATGTCGCACCGCGCCGTGAACGGCCTTGCCGCATAATGTGTCGGATATTTGCAGCGGGATCGGGCGCCGGATCGCGCTGTTACAAACCGTAATCTGTCTTCACCCGGGGGTCGAACATGCTGCGGTGGCGCGCGCTATATCGGCCACGCTCATTTTGGGCCTGATACAAGGAGAATGACATGAAATATCTGACGAGCGCCCTGTCGCTGGCCGCCGCGGTCATCGCCCAGAGCCCGACCGCCATGGCGCAGGATGCGTCGGCAAAGGCCAGGGAAATGTTCATCAAGGCCGACACCAATCAGGATGGCGCGCTGTCGCTGGAAGAATGGAAGGCGGCCGGTCGCCGCGATCGTGGTTTCGCGATGATCGACGCCGACAAGGACGGCAAGGTCACACCGGACGAACTGCGCGCCGCCGCCGCAAAACGTGGCAAATGATCAATTCCCCCTGGAACCATGCTAGATGGTTCCGGGGGCGCTGCACCATCGGCACAGGCGCTGACGACAAAGAGGTATGGCATGGTGGCCGAAACGCAGGCATCAAATGGCAAGGTCGCGATTGTCGAGGATGATCCCGGCATTCGAGATCTGGTGCGCATGTTGCTGACCCGTGAGGGGTTTGAAGTTCTGGCCATGGAAAATTCGGCCGGTCTCGACGTCGATGGCGTGCTGGAACGGCTCGATTGCCTGATCCTCGACCTGATGTTGCCCGGCGAGGATGGGCTGGAAATATGCCAGCGCCTGCGCGCCCGCTGGCCGCGCCTGCCGATCCTGATCGTCACGGCGAAAGACGATCCGATCGACCGGATCATCGGGTTGGAAATCGGCGCCGACGATTATCTCGCCAAGCCGTTCAACCAGCGGGAATTGCTGGCGCGGCTGCGCTCCATCATTCGCCGGACCCGTGACATAGACACGGCCGCCAGCGAGGAGAATGGCGACAGTTTCCGGTTTGACGGCTGGCTGCTGCGCCTGGGCGCGCGCGATCTGACCAACCCGGCGGGCGAGCCGGTGGGCCTGACCACCAGCGAATTCGACCTGCTCCATGCGCTGGTGCTACACCCACGCCGCATCCTGTCGCGCGAACTGCTGATCGACTGGACACGGGGCGGTCATGCCAGTCCGGTCGATCGCGTCATCGACGTGCAGATGAGCCGGCTTCGGCGCAAGCTGGGCGACGATCCGCGCGAACCCGTGATGATCCGCACCGTGCGGGGCGACGGCTATCTGTTCGCACCGGCCGTCACCCGATGCTGAAGCTGCGCCCGCCCCGGTTGCGAGAGCGGATAGGCCTCATCGTCCTGCTCCATCTGCTGGCCATGATTGCCGTCATTCTGCTGTTCCTGGAACAGACGGACATGCGCAAGATGGCCCCGCTATATCGGGTGCCCGTTCCCGAAAAGGTCGCTTTGGTCGTCACCGCATTCGAACGCACGCCGCCCAGATCGCATCCCGATCTTGTCCGCGCCTTTTCCGATGCGACCATGCGCGTCACCATGCTGGCGGCACTGCCTGCGGGCCAGGCATCCTCCGCCACGCCCACGACCCTGTCCCGCTATCAGGAGGCTTTGGGCGGCAGGCCGTTCCGCATCGAAACATCAGGCGACATCGGCCCCGCAGACCTCGACATGCGCCCCGCCGTCACGATGAACCCCGTGCGGATATCGGTCGCCCTGTCCGGCGGCGATGCCATTATGATCGAACAGATGGTCGCAGCGCCGCTGACCAAGATCGTCAACAATCTGATGCTGTTCCTAGCCGCCGTTGCGATTGTCGATATCGCTGTCATCCTGTGGCTGGCCGCGCAGACGACGCGGCCTGTCGAACGGCTGGCCCGCGCTGTCCGCGAGGACAGGCTGGATGCGCTGAAGCCCGACGGCCCGCGCGAGATCGTGGAACTGGGCGAAGCGTTCCGGCAATTGCGCCAGCATCTGCGGACGCTGCTTGATGAACGAACGCGCATGCTCGCGGCCATCGCACATGATTATCGCACCTATCTGACCCGCATGGACCTGCGCAGCGAATTTATTGAGGATGACGAACAGCGTGCCCTCGCTGGCAAGGATATCGAGGAAATGCGCGACCTGCTGAGCGACACGCTTACCTTCGCACGGGAATCGGCCGCGACCGACCTAGACATGGCGACATGCGACATTCGCGCCGAACTGGCGCTGGTCGCCGAAGAGCGCCTACAGCGCAACCAGCATGTGGACGTCGCGCCCCTGCCCCATGCCGTCCATGCCCATGTCTCCCATATTTCCTTCCAGCGCATGATGGCCAACCTGCTGGACAATGCGGTTCGCTACGGCGGCGGACAGGCGCGTATCCTTGTCGAACCCGACGGCCCGTTCATCCGCATCATGGTGGAGGATGACGGCCCCGGCGTACCCGAACCCAGCCTGCCGCGCCTGACCGAACCGTTCGAGCGGCTCGAGCCGTCGCGCGCGCGCAGGACGGGGGGCGTGGGCCTTGGCCTGTCGATCGTCCAGGCACTGACCCAGCGCTACCGGGGCGACCTGGTGCTGGAAAATCGCGCGGAAGGCGGGTTTCGCGCCATCCTGTTGCTCCGCAGTGCAGGAGGAACCGGACCGGCATGACCGACACGGACTGATACATGGCACCCGACCGGATGATGCAAAGGCCATCCATATCAGGCTTCCCACCCAAGGAGTCCGATCATGCCCCGGTTTTTCAATCCCCAATCCCTCACGAAGCACGGTGTCAGCGTCAGCGCCGCTTTTGCAGGCAGCGTGACCCTGTTCCTGTCCGTCATGGCCATAATGGCCAGTCCCGCCGCAGAGGCGCAGGTCGTCCGGCATACGACCGTCGCGCCCCGCGCCGGGGTCGTGCACAGCCGCACCGTCATCGTCGATCGCGGCCGTCCCGGCTGGTGGCGCGGCCACCCCGGATTTGTCCATTATCACGGGCCGCGCCATGGCCATTATTTCGCGCCCGGCTACGGCTATTACCCCATCCCGCCCAGACATGCGCATAGCGTTTGGATCGTCGGTGGCACCCTCCCCCTGTCGATGCGCCATTATGTCGTCGTCAATCCGGTCGGCTATGGACTGTCCCCAGCACCGACCGGCCATATCTGGTGCTATGCGGGAACGAATTTCGTGCTGATCTCCCGACACACCGGCGTCATCATCCAGTCCGTTGCCGGTGGTTGGTGAAAAAGCGACACTCGCTGGCAGTGCTTCTGACTGCCAGCGGCCCATACCGGTCTTTCCGCCGACGATTCCCAATGCTCAGGTGCAGTCCGCCAAGGACTTGCAACTCGCGACCAACTCAAGTCGCTCGGATGCGACGTTAGCAGGTCGGCTTACGGCGGAACTGGCCATTCACTGGTTACAAAGCTGCCTTCCGCAGTGCGCCATTATGTTCATTCGGCATGCCAGTAGGGAATTCCGAGCACAGTCAAGCTCGACGGATTCGTTGAGCACTCACTCCAAAATGAGCGCTTAAACTTCAAGTCACGAGACCCCAGATAAAATTGATCGAAATTTGACATGAAAACAGTGCTTAATCCTAATGTTTCAAGGTATTGGGCGTGTCTCTGCATCGCGCTCCCACACAACTTGATCAATGGACTTTCAGAAAATTACGATCTTGCTGGCGAAGTATATCGTCTCAAAGAATCGTTTTCCGTCATTACCGAAAATGCTACTATCAACTCAACATTCCGCCGATCATTGAAAATGAGCGGACATTCCTCGGGCTCGCAGCCGATTAAAGTTGTTTGCGGTTGCCGCAAAACGGGGGATTACATATGTTCAGGAGCAATCTTGCGGCAGCGGTTAAACCGCCGCACGAAACTCACTATAAACAATTTTCAACACTTCTACGGGAACGGGCGATTGGCGCAGTAACTCGCTGCATGACGGGCGCCATGCTTCTTTTGGCGACCTCCGGCTGCAGCACGACCCGCTTCACGCAGACCGCCGGACAGTTCGGCGCGCTGACCCGAAGCGCTGCCGAACAGCAGAATGAGCGTCTGGGCGCAGTGGCGGCGGACGAGATTGAGCGATACCGGCAGAGCTTGGCAGAGACGAAAACGGAGCTCAGGTTCCGGGATTGCGCGAGGACACTCGCCGATGTTCCGCCCGATCCGGAATCCGCGCTCGTCAAACCATTTCCGCGCTGCAGGCTCACGGAACGGGTATCACAGGGAGAATTTCGGGAACTCGCTCCCGACGTCCGATTCGAGAACATCACGACTCTCAATTCCGCTTTGGTAGACTACGCCAGCGGCCTGGTGCTGCTCGCCGCGGACGCTTCGGAAGATCAACAAACCTTCACCGCTTCGGTGAGCAATCTGGCGTCTTCGATCGGAGGACTGGACGGCGCGATCCGCAAAGTCACCGGCTCCAGCGAGGAAGATTCTGCGGCTAAGCTCAACGCGGTCGGGACGCTCGTCGCGAAACTGGGCAATCTCTACTTTGCCGCGCGTCGTCAAAGCGTCCTCAAGCATATGATCATTGAAGCCGACCCACTGGTCCAGCGCTCCGCGGCAATCCTCGGCGACGCCGACTCTCAGCTCGACCTTTATGATCGGCTTCCGCTCTACGAAGCGGTCGTTAAGGCGCAGCAGAATGCGGATGAAGTGCGCGCGGGAGGCGATGTCACTGCGATCCGTTCCGCGCAGGACAAGCTGTTTACCGCAGTCGAGCGATTCAACGCGTATCAAATCGACCGCTCACGCTTTGCCGCGATCGGCGCGGCTCACGCCAAGCTCGTCGAGGCGGCCAAAGCCGGAGCGACGATCAAGGAGTTGCACGAAGCCATAGTCGCCATCGTCGATCTTGCGAGCACTATCGGTGAGACCAAGAGCGCCTTTGAAACGGAGAAACAGTGATGGCCGTTCAAGTTAAAACTCTGCCAGTCTATAAGGCGACGCGCGATGCGCTGGTGAACACCTTATCATTGGCGGAAAGCACGTTCACGGACGCCGATTTCTCCTATGATCCGTCGTCCGACTATCGCAAGGCGCTCGAAGTAATCAACGCCATCCTGCTTCAGCTACGGTCGCTCGCGGTGAGTATGCTCAAGGAGATTGATGAGGCGATCGCCGAGAGCAACCTGGCGTCGGAGCTCACAGCGCGAGCACAGGAAGCAAAGAAGGAGGCGGATGCGCTCAATAGGGCGGCGCACAGCATCAATGACATCGCGAGCGTCGCCAGCAAGATAACAGGCGTTGTGACGGGGATCGCGGGACTGCCATTCCTATGAGCTACGACATAGCAGCCAGACGGAGGAAGTCATGGACATCTTGAATCTGGTGGTTCCGCTAGTCGGCGTTGTTGGCGCATTTCTGCTGGCTCTGGCAGCCATCAAGCAGCGCACCCTCCTCGGTTTCTTCGGCCGAGGGCTAGACGAAACCAAGGCCCTGTCGGCGCTACCTGCTAGGGCAAAGCTTGAGGGCCTCGAAATTATCGAAAACACCTTAAAGATTGAAAGGATAAACACGCGCAAGCTGACAGCTGATCAGACTTACAATCTTATACTCGAAACATTAAAGGACAAAAAGCGAGTCGCGAACTTAAAGTTTGTGGCTTATTTGAGCTTTTCTGTCATCATAATTACGTTCGCAGGAACATTTCTGTATTATAAGATATTTTATGATACACAGTCAAAGATCTCGGATGCCCTGTTGGAGGATGGAGATAGTGCCAGTCAAATCTTGGGGCGCTTCAATTTTTTCCAGAAGAGTGATCCTCGCTTGGTTGAGGCCTTGGCAAAGGAAACGGCTTTTGGCCCGCCAGGCGAGGGAGCATATCGCCTACTCATGGACAAAATATGCGTCAACAAGAACAGTAAGACCTGCAATCAAGCCATCATGGAGATTAGGCAGCGTGCTGAGAAACGGGAGCCTCCGTTTAACGACGTGGGGATTCCTGTCAAAATTGGAGTACCTTCTGGTGAGGAAGAGCCAAAAAGGTTCACCGTAAATGTAAGTCCATCCTTTGGCTATGCGAACCGGGCGGTGAACATTATCTATAAAGGCCGCCGTCTTACACTTTACGCCAGTCCACGTATGCCTGGATACACGGATGACAATTTTGTGCATTTGAATACTGCTCAAGCGGATGCATTAGGTGCTCCTCGTGCAAACACGAGGGACAGTAGCCGGAGAATAGATGATCCTTATGTCCAATCGGCGTTTGCGGTCGAGGTCGTCAATGAGGATCCGAATCTATACGATCCAGTATGCCCAATGCATTGGAATGCCGAACGGAACCCATCACTCTGCAAGAAGGAGAAGCAGCTAAGAACTTCAGAATATCTGAGACTTTCGCAAAACGCAAATTGACTAATTACCCTGTTACATATTGGTTAGTATAAAAGAAAAATTGCGCGAGAGAATGGTAGATATTCTTGAAAACATCCGGGGGCAGCCTCTCGAGCGGCAGGTTCATCCGAAACCCGTCGTTCAAGGTCAAGCCCACGAAGGGCGGGTTTGTCCCAGACCACGTCATAG
>NZ_NOIW01000112.1:0-15712 GCF_002708645.1 Sphingobium sp. IP1 | reverse complement strand
TCGCCGGCCCGTCAGGCACCGGCAGCGACGCCGCGCGCACGACCAGCGACCTGTCGCTGGTCGACGTGGCGCAGGTCCGCATCGCGCGCACCGCCCGCAGCGCCGAACATGGCGTCGGCGCGCTCGCAGGCGAGATCGAGATCGCGCCCGAGGAACCGCATCTGGGCCAATGGGACGGCGGCGCCAGCCTGGGCCTGGGCATGCAGCAGGGCGGCGAGCCCGACCTGTCGGCCTCGTCCACGCTCAACATTCCGCTGGGCCAGCGCGCCGCCCTGCGCGCGACCGCCTATGCCAGCCGTGCGGGCGGCTATGTCGACAATGTCCGCACCGGCGCGCGCAACGTCAATGACGACGACATATCGGGGCTGCGCCTGATCGCCCGGATCGTGCCACAGCCCGATCTCGACATATCGGCGCTGCTCACCTGGCAGCATCGCCGCATCGCCGATGCCTCCTCCTGGTTCCAGTCGCTCGGCCCCTATCGCACCGATCGCTATTTCGCCGCGCCCACCACCCATGATTTCCTGATGGGACGGCTGAAGATCGGCTATGGCGGCGGCCCGGTCCGCCTGACCAGCATCACCGCCGCCTATCGCTGGTCGCTCGACCGGCGTTATGACCGGACCAACGCCACCTTGCTGCAGGGGCAAGATCCCGAAGCCTGCCAGCGTTATTTCGGGCTCGACAGTCCATCCTGCGATCCAGCGCAGACGCAGCAGTTCGCCGATTATGCCGCCAGCCTCGCGCCATCGCTGCTGCATATTCCGATCGTGTCGACCCGCATCCTGCAGGAATTGCGCTTGGGCCATGACAATGCCCACGGGCTGGGCTGGGTAGCGGGCGTGCTGATCGATCATCGCAGCGAGCGGCTGCGCAGCGAACTCTCCTCCTACAGCGGCGATCCCGATGTCACCGGCGAACTGTTCGGTGCCCGCCGGCTGGCGATCAGCCGTGACCAGGCGGCGCTGTTCGGCACGCTCTCCTATCGCGAGGATGATCTGCTCGTCTCGCTTGGGCTGCGCTATGATGATTATCGCGTCGCGTCGCAGAATGACGTGGTCGTCCCCAACCTGCTCAGCGGATCGATCGACTCTTGGCCCCGCACCGTCAGCCGATCGGGCGGGCTCAGCACCCGCGTCCATATCGACCTGCCGATCGCGCCCGGCGCCAGCTGGCATACCCAGCTGACGCGCAGCATCCGGCCGGGCGGGGTCAACACCGCCTCGGTGCTGCTGCCCGATCGCCGCACCTATGATGGCGACAGCCTGTGGGGCGCCGAACTGGGCTTCAACCTGCATCTGGGACGCGACAGCGAGATGACGCTGACCGCCTATATGAACGACTGGCGCGACATGCAGTATCGGGCGCTGTCGGAAAATCGCTCGCACGCCTATCTGGTCAATGTCGGCAATGCGATGATCCTGGGCACCGAGTTCGAACTGGTCGCCCGCCCGCTGCCGGGCCTGACCGCCCGGCTGGAAGCCAGCCTGATCCGCGCCGACCTGACCCGCGTGTCCGACGCCGCGCCGCTGGTCGGCGGCGCCGACAAGGGCGACAGCATCCCCTTCGTGCCGCATCGCCGGTTGCAGGCCAGCCTGGCGCGCAGCTGGTCGGTTGGCGGCCATGGCCAGCTTACGGTCGAGGGCGACTGGCAATATCAGTCCGGCTCCTGGTCCACCTTCACCCGTGACGATCCCGATTTCGTCGAGACTTCGAGCTTCTCGCTGTTCGGCGCGGGGGTCAGCTGGCGCCGGGAACGGAGCAGCCTGTCGCTGCGGGCGCGCAATATTTTCAACCGCGTCGCGAATTTGCGCGCGGTGACTAACGGATATGGGGTCGGTCAAACGTTCAGTTCAGGACCGCGATCGATCCTGCTGAGCTGGGACCGGCATTGGTGATGCGGGTCGCCGGGGCGGCCCGCAAGGGGTTTGAAAGCGCGGACAAGGGGTTTCGGGGTTGAACCGTCTATCAGGATCATCGTTGCCGCAACCGGGCGGGGCGGAAAACAGGGCGACCGACTATTCCGCCTATATCCCGGCGCTGCGCCGCTATTTCGCCCGCCGCGTCACCAGCGCCCATATCGTCGACGACCTGGTGCAGGACGTGATGCTGCGCATGCATGTGCGCCAGTCGCCCGACGGCATCGACAATCTGGAAGGCTATATCTTCCGCACCGCATCCAGCGTATTGCGCGATCAGGCGCGGCGCGATCAGGTCCGTCATGCCAAGGGGCATGATGAACTGACGGAAAAGGATCATCCTGCTGAGGAACGGACCGCCGACCGCGTCTTACAGGCAAGGGAAGAGATCGCCCAGGTCGTCCGCGCGCTGGAAGAGCTGCCGGAACGGACCCGCGACATCTTCCTGATGCGGCGCTACGAAGGGCTGGCCTATGGCGATATTGCGGAAAGGCTGGGCATTTCGGTGAGCGCGATCGAGAAACATGTCGCCAAGGCCGTCGCGCATATCGCCCGGCACATGGCACGATAGGATAGCGGTCACTTCATGACCCAGGACGGGGACGACCCCTTCGACATCGCCGCCGCCCATTGGGCGCGATTGCAGTCCGGCACGGCGACATCCGCCGAGCGGGCGGCGATTGCCGCCTGGTGCGACGCGGCCCCGGCGCATCGCGCGGCCATGGACGCGGTCGAGCGCGGCTGGGACGTCGCCGGCGCTGCGGAGCAGGATGACGCGATTGCGGCGATGCTCGCCCAGATGCAGGCGCGCCAGACCGAAGCTTCCGCCCCCTCCACTAGCCGCCGCCCCTGGCGCGCGGCCTTGCTGGCCGCCTCGCTGACCGCGCTGCTGGCGGTGCCGGCGACGCTCTGGTTCACCAGCCGGCCTGCTGACCATCCCGTGCCGCCTGCCCTGTCCGGCGAACAGGTGGCACAGGCGACGGGCACGCGCCTGTTCAGCCCGGCCGGCCGCCGCCGCAATATCCAGCTGCCCGACGGGTCACGCGTGATCCTGGACGCCGACAGTGCGATCCGCTTTGCCTTCTCTGCCGACAAGCGGGCGGTCGCGCTGGAATCGGGCCGCGCCTATTTCGCCGTCCACAAGGACAAGAGCCGCCCCTTCAGCGTATCGGCCGGCAAGCTTACGGCCACGGCGGTCGGCACCGCCTTCGACGTGTCGCGCCTCGCGGGCCGGGAACAGGTCACCACCACAGAAGGGCTGGTGCGCGTCGTCACCGCCGCCAGGACGCGCGACGGTAGCCGCGCCACCCTGCTGCCCGCCGGCATGCGGCTGACGCAGAAGGATCAGAGCGTTTCGGTCGACCCGGTCGACGTGACCCGCGAAAGCGCCTGGCGCGACGGGCGCATCGTCTTCACCGGTCGCTGCCTGTCCGATGTCGCGGCGGAAATGAACCGCTATGGATCGGGCCGGCTGGAGGTGAAGGAGGATGCCGCGCATATCGCCATCAGCGGCGTGTTCGACATCGACAATGCCGATGGCCTGGCCGAAGCGCTGGAGCAGCAGGGCCTTGTGCATGTAGTACGTAACGCCGACCGGATCGTCCTGACCCGCGGCGACCAGATCATCCCCGGCGACTGCGCCGTCCGGGGCTGATCTGGAAGAACGGGGCGCCTGTCGACGCCCCGTGTCTTTCCCTTATTTCCGATCGGCCGCGCCATAGAGCAGCGCGTTGAACAGGAATTTGAACGTGCCATAGGATTGGGCGCGCTGCGCCACTTCCGGGCCCATCACCAGCAGCTTGCCCTTGCCGACATCGACATCGGCGACGGCGATCGTACCGGCCAGCTTCTCCTGTCCCACGGCCCAGCCGCTGCGCAGCAGATCACGACCCTCGAACCAGGAAACCTGGCCATAAGGGGTGGCATTCGCCGTCACGAAAGTCTGCGAGCGATTGAAGAACATGTCCACCTGATCGGGCAGGCCATAGGCCAGCGGCTGGCGGTTATCGACCCGCGCACGCAGGATCGATCCGGGGATGAAGAAGCTCTTGGTGTCGAGCGGCTTCATCGTTCCCTCCACCTCGCGGGACAATGCAGGCTTGAGCGGCGTGCCGAGCAGGTCGATGAAGCGGGCCGAATTGCCGATCGCCACCACTGCGCCGCCCTTGCGGGCGAAGTCCGCGACCGCCGGCACCGTCTTGGCGTCGGTCAGGTCGCCCAGCATCGGCACGAACTCGGCCGGCGTATCCTTGGCGTCCGGCTGCTTGCCGGCGCGGGCCGTTCCCCAGGCGCCGCTCGGCGGCAGTGCGCCGTCGGCGAACAGCAGCACGTCATAATCCTTCGCCAGATTGCCGGCATCCAGACGCTTGGCATAGACCGGCGCGAACGGGAATTCGAACTTCTCCAGCAGGAAGCGGGTCCAGCCGGTCGGGATATTGCCGCCATAGCGATCGACCAGGCCAATGCGCAGGGGTTTGAGCGCAATGCGCTCGCCCTGCGGCGCGGCATCGACGGCATGGGCGGTCAGGCCCAGCTCCGTCACCGCATCGCCGATGATCTTCTGCGCGCCGGCCGATGCCGGAATCCAGATCGCGCCGGCCTGCATCGCCTCGCCATCGGCGCTCACCGCCTGCTTCAGCCAGGCCGGACGCACACCGGCCTTCAACAGACGGTTGGTCAGGATGAAGCTGTTGTTGCTTTCATGACCGACGATCCAGCCCGCCTTGCCCTGCCCCACGATCCGGCCGGGCGGCGGCGCCAGCAGGTCGGGGACCGGGGTGAAATGCTGGTCCAGCCCGTCGAGCAGCCGGTCGAAGCCGATCCCCATTTGATAGGCCAAAGTATAGCCGGTAATGTCATAGGGCGCCTTGGGCGGGCCGCCGGGGAAATCCGTGTCGTGCGGATGGTCCTGCGGCTCGAACATGTCGATCACATGCGGGCGATAGGCCTGATCGGTGCGCACGATATAGCTACCGGCAGCATAGCTTTTCCCGCCCGCCTGGAACGGCGCGTCGGCCCGCTCCACCTCGACGCCATTCTTGATGAGCGCATTGAGGAAGGCGATGGCGGTCGGCATGTCGCGCTGGTCGGCGGGGATGATATAGGCGCGCGCATCCCGCTCGGCCGGCGCCTGCAGCATCGTCTTGTAAAGAGCAGGATCAACCTTCTTGGGCCCGCGCCCTTCGCCCAGCGCCTTGGCGTCCATCAGCCGGTCGACCTTGGACGGGGTGACGGTCCAGCTGTCCTTGCTGCCCTTCTCGATGCTGTTGGCGCCCATCTTCCAGATGTTGAACAACAGCCGCTCGCGATTGCGCGACGCATAGTCGATCACCGCCCGGTTGAGCGTCCATTGATAGTCGAGCGAGTCCTGCAAATGCCAGTCGCGCGGGCCGATCGGCATCATCTCGTCGCCGCGCGGCAACTGGGTCGCCGGCACCAGCGGGATCTTCGCCGGGGTCGGCCCGCCGATGATCTCGGTCAGCAGGCCGATGCTGTTGTGGAAATAGGCGACCGATCGTTCCATGCCATTATGCCAGGTCGAATAGGGCGCCGCGCTGCGCGTGCCGGACCCGGCCTTGCCCTCCGAAATCAGGCGCGAATGCATGGCGAAGCCGACTTCGTTGAGCTGCGCCATGACGATCGGGTCATAGTTGAAATTGAACGGATCGCGGAACGGCGGCACGAACACCACCATGCCCTCCGGCCCGGTCTGATGCTGATTATAGACGATCTGCGGATACCATTGGCGGAACAGCACCCGATTGACATTCTCGGTCTCGGGCATTGCCGCCATGAAGCTGTCGCGGTTATTATCGTGGCCGATATATTTCTGGTAGAGGCGCGGCAGCGTCGCCATCTCGCGCTTCTTGGGATCGGCCGAGCGCATATACCAGTTGGCGACCAGTTCCATGCCGTCGGGATTGTCATGCGCGAACAGGATGATGCAATCGTCCAGCATGCGCATCGTTTCCGGGTCCGACTGGGTCAGCATCCGGTAAAGCACCTGGATCTGCCCCTGCGACGTTACCGTCTCGGTCGCGTGCATGCCCGCGTCGATCCAGACCACCGCCTTGCCCTGCGCCGCCAGCGTGCGCGCCTGCGCCTCGTCCACGCCATGGGCGCGGGCCAGCTTCTCGGCAATGGCGCGATACGCGTCCAGCTTGGCGAGGTTCGCGGGCGAGGAGACGATCGCCATCCACTGGCTGCGCCCTTCCGCGCTCTTGCCGATGTCGACCAGCTTCATCCGGTCGCTTTCGGTCGCCAGCTTCTGGAGATAGGCCTCATATTCGCTGTAGTTGGCGAGATAATAGTCGGTCCCCGGCGGCTGCTTGAAGAAGCGCTCGGGCGGGGTCGGCGTGCTGGATTGGGCGCCAGTCTGGGCCGCGGCAGGAACCGCCTGCAACAGCAGCGCGCCCGACAGGAAAAGCCAATGGGGTTTCATGCAATCTCTCCAGATATCTGGTCGTAAGCGGGCAGAAAGGGGAAAGGGCGCGATGCTCGATCGCGCCCTTTGAAATAGGCCGTCAGCCCTTAGTAGAAGCGGACATTGTCGATCTGCAACCACATGCGCTTGCCGGGACCGCGCGATCCGCCGAACTCGACCTGGGTGATGCCGTCGCCGGTGAAGGCCGGACCGACCTTGCCGCGCCGCTCGACCGGCTTGAACTGGCTGAACGGCACTTCGACCGCAGCCCAGCCCGCGCCGCCCTGCACCTGCGCTTCCCAGACGCCATCCAGACCGTTCAGGCGAACGGTGTAGGCGCCGTCACCCTTCAGCTCGAAGCGCAGGCCCTTATAGCCGCTGATCTTCGCCGGGGTGATCGACCCGCGGCTGAGCGGAATGGCGAAGCCGGCATAGGCCGCTTCCTTGACCGCCATGCGCGCCGACAGCGACAGCGCCTTGCCGCCCTCGTCGCGCGGCACCGTCTGGGTGATCTCGACCGACCGGTCGATGCCGCCATCGGGCGTGTCGACGCGCAACGTGTCGATCGACGAGCGGCGATCGTCGCGCTCGAAATCGTCGATCAGCGCAGGCACGCTGATCGAGGGCAGACGGTCGGTCTTGTTGGCGGCGGGCAGTGCCGGGGCGCCGGCGCCATAGGCCAGCTTGCCGTCGATCAGCACCTGTGAGACCTTGTAGACATCCTTGATGTTGGTCCAGGGCGTGCCGTCGATCAGCACGATGTCGGCGCGCTTGCCGACCGCAATGGTGCCGCGATCGGCATCGATGCGCATGATCTTCGCGCTGGTCTGGGTGCCGGCGACCAGCGCCTGGCTCGGCGTCAGGCCGGCCTGCACCAGCAATTCCATCTCGTGCAGGGTCGACGGACCATGCGGCGTACCCGGCATGCCCGCATCGGTGCCCAGCGCGATCGGCACGCCGGCATCGAACAGCGCCTTCACATTGCCCAGCGCAAAGCCGAACTTGCGGAAGGTCTGCTTCAGGCGCGGATCGTCCGCCTTCACGTCGCCGCGCTTATAGGGATCATAGACCGCCAGCGTTGGCGCCATCGCCATGCCGCTCTGCTTGATCGCGGCGACTTCCTCGGCGGTGATCGGCCGGTCCTGCAGGCCATGGGCCAGCGAATCCACGCCCGCCCGCGCCGCGACCAGGCCGCGATCGACGGTGACGGGGTGGGTCAGCACCGGCCAGTTCTGGACATGCGCCGCCTCGACCGTGGCCTTGAGCGTCCATTCGTCCATGCTGGTATTGTCGGGCGACACGCCATAGCGCCAGCCGTCGGAGAAGATCTTCACCAGATCGGGCTGATAGGGCACCAGGCTCTCGATCGCGGCCTTGCCGGCGCCGGGGGTGTTGACCCAGATGGTGGTCGCCTGATCGGCCCAGTCGGCGCCATGGCCGCCGGGCGTGCTGATGCGCGCGGCAAAGCGGACATGGGGGGCGTTCATCTGGCCCAGCCAGGCGCGCAGCGGCGCGAACGCCTCGGGCGCCTCGTTGAAATCATTCACCGTGGTCACGCCGGCCGCGACATAGGCGTTGGCGATCTGCGGGAAGGTGCTGGGGCTGCCGCCGGCGGTCCAGTGGGTATGGACGTCGAAGAAGCCGGGCAGCAGCGCCTTGCCCTTGGCGTTGATGACCCTGGCGCCGCGCGGCACCTTCACATCGGCGCCGACGGCGGTGATGCGGCCATCCTGGATCAGCACCGTGCCGGGCGCGGGCGCAGCACCAGTGCCGTCGAAAATGGTCGCGCCGACGATGGCGACCGTGCCGCCATCGGCCGGGGCCGAGACGGAAGCGGCGGAATGCAGCGCGATCGGCAGGGCGATGGCCGAGGCCAGCAGAGCAGTGACAACAGATTTACGCATGGGACTTCCCCCTCAAAGGCAATGATTATTCTTCGGTCGCCGGCACGGCCGGCATGCAGAACCAGCATTCGGCATCGCTGCCGATCGGCGCGCCCGGCGGGATCGGCGGCGGCGGCGCGATCGGCTCGGCCAGCTTGGCGCGCTCCTCGGGCGAGGCCGTCAGCATGGTGGCAAGATAGCGGTTATGCGCGGCGTCGGCGGGAGCGCCGCGCTTGCCGAGGCGCCCGGCCAGGCTTTCCATATGCGCCCGCACGATCGCGATCGCGGTCGACGACAATTGCTTGTCGTCGACCAGGCTGATGAGGCGCAGGACATAGCGGGCACGGACCTGCCGCGCGATTTCCGCCTGCCGGCCCGTTGCCCCGGCGGCCATCACCCGATCGTCGATCGCGCCCAGATATTCGTCGAGCGACAGCTGGCCGGCATCGGCGGCATGCTGCGCCACCAACCGGTTGAGCCGCTCGGGCGCCAGCATCGCGATGAAGCTGCCGTCGGCCGCCACTTCGGCCGCGCGCCCCCAGTCGAAGGCGGCGGCGGTGCGGCCGGGCAGCAGTTCGATGTCGGTCTGGCGGTCGCTCATGCCCGACTGGATCGATGACAGCAAAGGTGACAGGCGATCGGGCAGATCGAGCGCGGCGGGGTCGAGCGTCGCGAGCAGCGCGCGCAGCGCCGCCCGCTGCTGCGCGGCGTCGACCGGCAGCGCCTGCTCATGGCCATCGCCCTTTACCGCATAGCTGTAATCCACCCCGCCGATCAGCTTCGACGCGGCCGTCACCTGGTAACGGTGGAACAGGTAGATCGGCACGATCATCCGGCGCAGGTCGGCGGCGGCCGCCCCGGCGGGCAGATTGTCGAGGCCGAAGCGGTCGAGCGCGATCCGGCGCACATCCATGATATGGGTGAGCTGCGCGGCGGCATCCGTGCCGTCATCCCACATATTGCCCCAGGGCTGGGCATCGCCATCGCCGCGTGTGTCACCATCGGCGACAAAGCGATAGCCCTTGGCCTGGACCGCGCGGGTCATGGCGTCGAGCGCCCCCTTCTCGTCGGTGCCGGCCGGGAACTGGCGATAGAGCCAGTCGATCGCGAACCTGTCCCAAGCGCCAACGCCCGTGGCATAGGCATCGGAAAAGTCGAGTGCGCCGTCCCGCACGGCGATGCGCGGCGCGGGATAGTCCATCACCGACGCCCGGTTCTCGAAGGTCGAACCGGCGAAATTATGGGACAGGCCCAGCGCATGGCCGACCTCATGCACGGCCAACTGGCGCAGCCGCGCCTTGACCAGCATGATCGGGTCGTCGCTGGCGCCGGTGCCTTCCCTGGATGCGCCGGCCAGCCCCTCGAAGATCAGCTTGTCTTGCCAGGCCCGCAGCGATCCCAGCTGCACCACGCCGCGCACGATTTCGCCGCTGCGCGGATCGACGATGGTGGTGCCGGTCGACCAACCGCGCGTCTCGCGATGGACCCAGGCTATGACATTGTAGCGCGCGTCCATCGGATTGGCCCCGACCGGCAGTTCCTCGACCCGGAAGGCGTCGACGAAGCCGGCGGCGTCGAACGCCTGCGCCCACCATTGCGCGCCTTCCCTCAGCGCATCGCGGATCGCCTGCGGCGCGGCGCGGTCGACATAGAAGATGATCGGCTTCCTGACCGCCGAACGCTCGGCATTGGGATCGGTCTTTTCCAGCCGGAACCGGCGGACCAGCCGGGTGACGATCGGCTCGTCCAGCGCGGCGGCATAATTGTTGCGGATGACCTGGACCGACGTGCCGGTGCGCGGGTCATGGGCGCGGGTGTGGAAATTGTCGTCGGGCAGGCGAATGAAGCTGTGATGTACCCGCACCGTCAGCCCGCGCGCATCGGGTAGCACCCGCTCGATGCTGCGCCCCGGCTCGTCGCTGGTGAAGGTCAGCGCCGCCTCGAACTCGACATTGTCGGGAAAGGCCAGGCTCTGCGTCGGATCGACATAGGACAGCGCCGGCGCAATCTTGAAATTGCCGGCCTTGGTCGCCTTCAACCGCCCGGCAACGTCAAACGCATCGCGCATCAGCAGGCCGGACAGGTCGAGCGTGATGCCCTTGTCATCTTCGCTGACAATATCGCCCGACCAGATCGGCGAATTGGAGAAGGAGCGCGCGACCGCCTGCTCCTCGCCAACGTCGCCATTGAGCGCGCGGAAGCGGTAATTCTCGAACTCGGCCAGCACCTTGTTGCCGACCTTGCGGAACAGCAGCACCTGCGTCTCGCCGAGCCGCGCGCGATCCAGGCCGATCTCGGCAGCGCCCAGGCCGCCCGCGATCGAGGGGGTGTAGAGATAGCGGGCGATGACGCCATTGGCGCCCGCTTTGGGCAGGACGACCTTTTGCCCGCCCGCCAGCGTGAACAGGCTGGCCGGGGCCGGACTTGCCGCCGGCGCCGGCTGGGCCAGCGCGGTGCCGGCCGGCACGCTCAGGATCATCAGGGCGACAAGCGGCAGCGCGCGCAGCGATTTCATCAATAACATGTCCCGAAAGCAAAAAATGGGCACCGGCGCGATGGCCGGTGCCCCAGGAGGCATCAGAATTTGTGGCTGACGTTCAAGTACCAATAGCGACGCAGCGGCGAATAAAGCTGGCCCTGATAGCCACTGGACGACAGCGGCGGCGCCTTGTCGAACAGGTTGCGCACACCGATGCGCATGCTGGTGCCGCTCAGCGATCCCTCGGTGAAGCGATACTGGCCATAGAGGTTCGCCGTGGTGGTCGCCTTGACCGTCCAGTAATCGCCGTCGGCGTCGATCAGGCCGGTGTCATAGACCTTGCCGGTATATTGGGCGAAGGCGCCGACCGTCACATTGTTGAGCGACCAGGTGAGCGAGGCCGAACCGCGCCACTTGGGCTTGCGGTCGAGCTGCAACAGGCTGCGGCCGCCCGAGATGTTGACGGCGGCGTCGATGTCGCCCGCGTCCTGCGCCGCCAGCAGTTCGGCGATGCCCGGCGAGGGTTCCTGATAATATTTCAGGAAGTGCGACGCATTGACCGCGAAGTTGAAGCTGCCGACGCTGGTTTCAGGCGTGCGATAGGTCAGGTTGAAGTCCAGGCCCTTCACCGTCTGCGGCTGCAAATTGGTATATTGGTCAAGGACGTAGAGAACCTCGCCCGCCGGGGTCAGGCCGGTGCCGGCAAAGGCTTCGACATCCGAAGCGGTCGCCGCGGCGCGGATCACGTTCGGATTGCTCGAACCCTGCTTGCGCAGCAGATAGTCGAGGATCAGCGCATTGCCTTCGCCGAAGATGCCGACCAGGCCGGTCTGGCGCACCCGCCACCAGTCGGTGGTGAAGGTCAGATGGCCCATGCCGTCGGGCAGCGGCGGCTCCAGCACGACGCCGAAGGACAGGGTCTTTGCCCGTTCAGGATCGAGATCCGGGTTACCCGAACGCCGGGCCGAGGTGGTCTGCGCCCGCGAACATTGCGAGAAGTCGGTGATGCGGCCGGCGCGGACGTCCGCCTCGCACATGATATAGTCGGTACGGCTGTTCGCGCGCGTGACGACCGTCGCGTTGGTCTGCTCCAGGTTCGGCGCACGGAACGACTTGGCCCAGGAACCACGGAAGCGGATGCCGCGCACCACTTCCCAGGCACCGGCGATCTTGGGCACGGCGACATCGCCGAAATCGCTATAATGTTCGTAACGGCCGGCCAGCTGGAGATCCAGGCTGCGCACCAGCGGAATGTCCATTTCCGGCGAAACCAGCGGCACCGCAAATTCCGCATAGGCGCCGAACACTTCGCGATGGCCGCTGGTGTCGTTGTTGAGCGCGGAGTTGACGAAGTCGCCCGAGACCGCGCCGGTCAGCGGATCGGTATAGGTGATGGTGCCGTCGATGCGCGGATCGCGATCGTCGAGCTGGGTCTCGCGCCGCGCCTCGATACCGGCGGCAAAGCCGACATTGCCACCCGGCAGGGTGAACAGGTCGCTCTTGGAAATGCGGAAGTCATAGGTCGCCAGGGTCGACTTGGTATAGCGGACCAGTTCCTCGCGCATCGCATCGATGGTCGACTGGCTGTTCACCGACGTGCCGAAGATGTTGTAGGCGTCCGGGGTCGAGAGCGACAGATATTCCTGCAGCTTGGTACGGCTGATATTGTCGCTGACGTCGCGGGCCCAGGCTTCGGAATAGCTGATCGCGCTTTCCCAGTTGAAGCCGTTGAACTCGCCGCGCAGACCGGCCAGCAGGCGATATTGCTGGTTGGTCACGGTGACGTTCATCGGACCGAAGTCATCGAACAGATAATTGTTGATGGTGAGCGGCAGGCCTTCGGTCGGGGCGTTGGTGCCGGCCAGGCGGTTGGGATTGACGGTACCGTTGGCGAACACGGCCTGGCCCAGCGGATTCCAGTAATTGCTTGCCGGCACATAGATCGGGATCGAGCTGAGCGTCGCCACCGGGCTCTGCTGCGCCTTGGTCTTGCTGCGATAGAAGCCGGCTTCGGCGAAGAAGGTGACATCGTCGCTGATGTCATAATGGCCGGTCATGAACAGGTTGAGGCGGTTGAGGCGCGGCATGATCGACGTGCCCTGCGCCAGCGAGTCATAACGCAGGTCGCGGTCCGCGCCCGCAGTCGCCATCGCGCCATTCTGGATGCAGCGATCATTGCCGATCGCCGCGACGCAGCCGGTGCTGCTGGTCGGCTGCAGGTGGAACTGGCCCGACGCGTTGGTCAGGGACGTGCCGTTGATGGTGACGGGCACATTGCCATAGGTGCGCAGGTTGGCGAAGGGCGTGGTGGTCGACCGGCCATCGAGCGAGGTCGAGCCTTCGAACGCGGTGCCTTCGAACAGGCCACGGCGGTCGGAGGATTCGGTATAATATTGCTCGGTCGAATCCAGGCCGGTGCCATGGTCATAGCTGCCGAACAGGGTGATGTTGCCGCGATTTTCGGCAAAGTTGGTGCCGATCACGCCATTGCCGTTGAACTCGCGCAGGCCGGTGCCTTCCGCGCCGCCATATTGCAGCGACAGTTCGGCGCCCTGATAGTCGGTCTTGAGCACGGTGTTGACCACGCCCGCCACCGCGTCCGCGCCGTAAATGGCGGCCGCGCCGTCGCGCAGCACTTCCAGCCGCTCCAGCCCGTTCACCGGGATGGCATTGGTGTTGTAGCTCAGCACCGGCACCAGCTGGTCGTTGGCCTGGCTGGTCGGGTGGGCAACGACACGGCGGCCGTTCAGCAGCACCAGCGTGTTGCCGATGCCCAGGCTGCGCAGGTCGAGCGAACCGACGTCGCCGCGCGCGCCGTTGGAGCTGCCGGGCAGATACTGGCTGTTGAACTGGACGTCGCCAAATTGCGGGATCGAACGGAACAGTTCGTCGCCCGATACGGCGGCCGCGCTCTTGATCTCGTCGGTCGATACCACCGTGACCGGCAGCGCCTCGTTGATCTTGGCGCCCTTGATCTGCGAGCCGACGACGACGATGCCGTCCGCTGCATCCGCCGCCGGGGCGGCGTCCTGCGCCAATGCGCTGCCTGCGGTCATGGCCCATCCCATGGCGATCAGGCTCGCCGCGCAGGCTCCCTTGTTCCGATACACACCCATATGTCTTCCCCTGGCTCCCGCCATCCGATCCCTTCGGATGGGCTCTGATCTTTTGAGGTTGTCCCCTCGTCCGGCTGCGTGGCCGGAAACCCTCTCATTGTCGGAGACGCAGGCCCGAAAATTTCCCCCATCAAAAATTTCACTTTTGTGATGGTGGTATCCATCGCCCTGATCGATAAGCCGTTTCACCAGTGGGGATGGTGCGGACCGCCCCGCTTCATGCAGCCAGGGGATCCATCCATGTCACGCTTCGCCCGCTCCTTCCTCGCCCTCCTCGCGCTCGGCGCATCGGCGCCCGCCCTCGCCGGGCCGCTGGCCGATGGCGACAAGATGGCGATCATGGCGGATGTCGATCGCGGCGCGGACACGCTGGCCAAGAACGCGCTGCAGATCTGGAACTATGCCGAAATCGGCTTTCAGGAGACCAAGAGTTCGGCGCTGTTGCAGCAGCAGCTGAAGGCCGCCGGCTTCACCATCGAGGCCGGGATCGCCGGCATGCCGACCGCCTTCGTCGCCCGCTTCAAGACCGGCGACGGTCCGGTCATCGGCCTGCTCGCCGAATATGACGCGCTGCCCGGCCTGCCGCAGGCGGCCGAGCCGGTGCGCAAGCCGATCGAGGGTATTGCCGGCCATGGCTGCGGTCATAATCTGTTCGGCGCCGCCTCGGTCGCGGCCGCGATCGCCACCAAGGACTGGATGGTCGCGCACAGGATCAAGGGCGAACTGCGCCTCTATGGCACCCCGGCCGAGGAAGGCGGATCGGGCAAGGTGTTCATCGTCCGCGCCGGCCTCACCAAGGACGTGTCGGCGATGATCCACTGGCATGCCGCCGACAGCAACAGCGCGTCGCAGAATACCGCGCTCGCCAATATCAGCGGCAAGTTCCGCTTCCACGGCACCGCCGCCCATGCCGCCGCCGCGCCCGAACGCGGCCGCTCCGCGCTCGACGGGGTCGAGGCGATGGATGCGATGGTCAACATGATGCGCGAACATGTGCCACAGGAAACCCGCATCCATTATGTCATCACCGATGGCGGCAAGGCGCCCAATGTCGTGCCCGACACGGCCGAGGTCTATTATTATGTCCGCCACCCCAATCAACAGGTGGTCGCCGACATCATGGACCGGGTGAAGAAGGCGGCCGAGGGCGCGGCCATGGGCACCGGCACCACGGTCGAGTTCAACCAGGTCGGCGGCACCTTCGACCTGCTGCCCAACGACACGCTGGGCCATGTCATGTATGACAATCTGAAACAGGTGACCCTGCCCGCCTACAATGCGCAGGAACAGGCCTTCATCACCCAGATCCAGTCGAGCTTCCCCAAGGGCACGCGCATGGGCGACGGCAGCGTCGAAGCCTATAGCAGCGGCGGCCTGACCCCCGCCTCCACCGATGTCGGCGATGTCAGCTACACGACGCCGACGGTCGGCATGGTCGCGGCCACCTGGGCGCCGGGCACCCCGCCGCACAGCTGGCAGGCGGTCGCCGCCAGCGGCACCAGCGTCGGCACCAAGGGCGCGGTCGTCGCTGCCAAGGCGATGGCGCTGACCGCCGCGCAACTGTTCCAGAGCCCGGACACGCTGGCGGAGGCGAAGGCCGAACTGGATCGCCGCCGCGGCAAGGATTTCATCTATCGCTCGCTGCTGGGCGACAAGGGACCGGCGCTGGAATATCGAAACGGGAAGTGACGGTCCCGAAGCAGGACGATTACTCGCCCGCCTCCTTATAGGCGGGCAGACCCAGCCCGCGGCGGATCGCGAGCGCGCGCAGGCCAAATCCCAGCAGCGCCGCGATAACGCCTGCGACCGGCACATCCAACCCGGCGAGCCGCAACAGCACGAACAGGCCGGAGGCGAACGCCGCGGCCGTGACATAGAGTTCCGGGCGCAGC
>NZ_NOIW01000111.1:0-15831 GCF_002708645.1 Sphingobium sp. IP1 | reverse complement strand
GGCCAGCGACGCCGGCGATCGTCCCTGGATCGACCTCGGCCTCGACATCAGCCTCGCCCGCTCCTCGCTGATCGGTGTGACCATCGGCTACACGCTGCTGCTCCACAATCGCGGCGATCGCCCGGCCCGCGACATCATGGTGCGCGGCATATTGGGCAATGCGGGTACGCAGCAGGATGCGTTGCTGCGCCATTTCTTCGGTGGCGAGACCGGCATGCCGCTGCATTCGATCGTCTCGATCGCGCCGGGCGAAATCGTGCGCATGACCAACGAACTGCGCCTGGCCCAGGACGAGATCGTGCCGGTGACGATGGGCGAACGGTCGCTACTGGTGCCGATCGCCGCCTTCGACGCCCATTATCGCTGGGGCGAGGATGAGGAAGCGCCCGAAGGCACCGGCCGCACCGGTCGCGCCTTCATCGTCGGCCAGGAACAGGATCCGCCCGCCGAGCGCCTGTCGCCCTTCCGCCTCGACCAGGGGCCGCGCCAATATCGGCGGCCGGCCGCCCGCGCTGCCGCCGAAGTGCCGCCGGCCTGAGCATTTCCCTTTCCTGTCCGGCCAGGCGCTCCTAAAGTGCCTGCCGGACAAGGCAAAAGGGGCCGCATGGACATTCTCGTTTCCACCGACTGGCTGGCCGGCGAAATCGGCAAGCGCGATCTCGTCATTCTCGACGCCAGCCTGTTTCTGCCCGGCACGCCGCGCGACCCGCGCGCTGAGTTCGACGCGGCCCATATTCCCGGCGCCGCCTTCATGGACCTGCCGAGCCTCAGCGATCCCGCCGATCCGGTGCCGGGCCAGTTGCCGCCCGACGCGCTGATGACGCAGCGCATGCAGGCACTGGGCGTCAACGCCGACAGCCGCATCGTCGTCTATGACAATAGCCCGACCCACAGCGCGGCGCGCGGCTGGTGGATGATGCGCGTCTATGGCCTGGGCGCATCGGCTGCGATCCTGGACGGCGGGCTGCCCAAATGGCTCGCCGAAGGACGGCCGGTCGAAAGCGGCACGCACGCCATCGCGCCCGGCAATACCGTCGCCCGGCTCGACCGCACACAGGTGCGTAGCAAGGCGGACATCCTCGCCAATCTCGATAGCGGCACAGCGCAACTGCTCGACGCGCGCGGCGCAGGGCGCTTCACCGGCGCCGAGGCCGAACCCCGCCCCGGCATGGCGTCGGGCCATATCCCCGGCAGCCGCAACATCCCCTCCTCCGCCTTCTTTGCCGCCGACAACAGCCTGAAGCAGGGCGAGGAACTGCGCCAGCTGCTGCTCGATGCCGGCACCGATCTCGGTCGTCCGATCATCACCACCTGCGGCAGCGGCGTGACCGCGGCGATCATCCTTGCGGCGCTCGAAACGCTCGGGAAGAATGACGTCAGCCTCTATGACGGCAGCTGGTCGGAATGGGGGTTCGATCCCGCCACGCCCAAGGCGACCGGGCCGGCCGCATGAGCGAGGACAGCAGAAGGCCGTTGACGAAGCTGGCGCAGGCCGGCCGCCGCGCCGACTGGACCGGCATGCCGGGGCAACCCGGCGCGATCGTCAGTCCGGGCGTGTGGCGCGCCTCCACCATCCTCTATGACGATGTCGCCCATCTGCGGAAGGCGGCCGGCAGCAGCACCCATGAGCGGCTCTTCTACGGGCGCAAGGGGACACCCACCAGCTGGAGCCTGGCCGATGCGCTGACCGAGATGGAGCCGGGCGCGGAGGGCACGATGCTCTTCCCCTCGGGCGTGGCGGCGATCGCCTGCGCGCTGATGGCGGTGCTGCGGCCGGGCGACCAGTTGCTGATGGTCGACAGCGCCTATGACCCGACCCGCAATTTCTGCGAACAGGTGCTGAAGCCCTTCGGCGTCGAGACGCTCTATTATGATCCGACCATCGGCGCCGGCATCGCCGAGCTGCTGACCGATCGCACCCGCGCCATCTTCCTGGAATGCCCCGGCAGCCTGACCTTCGAGGTGCAGGACGTGCCTGCGATCACTGCCATCGCGCGCGATCGCGGCATCACCACCCTGCTCGACAATACCTGGGCGACGCCGCTCTTCTTCCCGGCGCTGGCCCATGGCGTCGACATCGCGATCCTCGCCTGCACCAAATATATTGTCGGTCATAGCGATGTGATGATGGGGTCGGTCACTGCCACACCGGCGCTGTTCCCCAAGGTCCGCCAGTCCGCCTATCTGTTCGGCCAGATGACCAGCCCCGACGATGCCTGGCTTGCCAGCCGCGGCCTGCGGACCCTGGGCGTCCGCCTGGCCCAGCATCAGGCGAGCGCGCTGGAGATCGCGCAGTGGCTGAAGGACCAGCCCGACGTCGCCCGCGTGCTGCACCCCGCTCTGCCCGATTGCCCCGGCCATGAATTGTGGACGCGCGACTTCAGCGGCTCGACCGGCCTGTTCAGCTTCGTGCTGCAGGGCGGGGACGAGGCGGCCCGTGCCGCGCTGATCGACGGGCTCGCCCATTTCGGCATCGGCTATAGCTGGGGCGGGTTCGAAAGCCTGGCCCTGCCGGTCGATCCCGCCCGCTATCGCACCGCGACCCAATGGGAAGCCGAAGGGCCGGTCATCCGGCTGCAGATCGGGCTGGAGGATTCCGCCGACCTGATCGCCGATCTCGACGCCGGCCTCGCCCGCTTCCGGGCCGCACGCGGATGACGCAGCTGTCCGCATGGCTGGCCCGGCTGCCGGGCAATGCGGACATCACCCAGCCGCTGATCGCGGTCGGCATCGCGCTGCTGCTCCATGCCATGGCCTATGGCCTGGCGCGGCTGCTGGCCCCGCGCATCCGCGAGCGCCTGCCTGCCCTCAGCGAACTGGCATCCACCCATGTCCGCCCGATGCTGCGCCATGCGATCAGCGCGCCGCTGTTCGCGACGGCGCTGGCGCTGTGGCCGGCGGACAGCATCGCCCATCTGATCCTGGGCGCGGCGCTCGCCTTTGCCGTCGCCCTGTTCGCGCTGCATCTGCTGCAGGCGCTCAGCTTCCCGCGCTGGGCGATCACCCCGCTCGCCCTGCTGCTGTTCGTCATGGTGATATCGGGCAGCAGCGGCGGGATCGCGCCGGTAGGCTCGATGCTCGACGATGTCGCGCTGACGCTGGGCAAGCGGCGGATCAGCCTGCTCGACCTATTGTCGGTCGCGGCGACATTGGTTGCGCTGCTTGCCGGCATCCGCCTTGCCAACCGGCTGATCCGGCGCAGTATCCAGAAGGCGCCCGATCTCGACCCGACCCAGAAGTTGCTGGGCCAGAAGCTGGCCGGCATCGCCGTCATCATCGCCGCCTTCTTCATCGGCATCGACATATTGGGCATCGACCTCACCGCCTTCACCGTCTTTTCCGGGGCGCTGGGCCTGGCGGTCGGCTTCGGCCTGCAGAAGACGGTGGGCAATCTGATCGCCGGCATCATCCTGCTGATGGACCGGTCGATCAAGCCGGGTGACGTGATCGCGGTCGGCGACAGTTTCGGCTGGGTCAGCAAGATCGGCGTGCGCGCCGTGTCGATCATCACCCGCGACGGCAAGAAGCATCTCATCCCCAACGAAAATCTGATGACGCAGGAGGTGGAGAACTGGTCCTATTCCGACCGCAATATCCGCGTCCGCATCCCGGTGGGGATCAGCAACGACAGCGACATCGCGCTGGCCCAGCAACTGATGCTGGAAGCGGCCAAGGAAAGCCCGCGCGCGCTCAAGCATCCCGAGCCCAAGGTATGGCTGACCGCGCTCGGCCAATATCGGCTGGAGCATGAGATCCGCGTCTGGATCAACGATCCGGAAAATGGCGTGGGCGGGGTGACATCCGACGTGCTGATGCGGGTGCTGGACAAGTTCAAGGCACAGGGCATCATCGTCCCCTATCCGCGCCAGATCATCGAATTGCGGCAACCGCAGGACAGACATGATCTAGCAATGAATAAGCCCGACATTTCGAACCATTCCCCGTCCTGAGCGACCGCAACAGCCCGCGAATATCCGATAAATCACGCTTTATCATGTAGATACGCCAGACATCCGGCGGACGCAGCCGCGCACCTTGTTGCGTCGTAGCAACAATAAAAGACGTAAAAGACATGAAACAGCAATAATATCTTGTGCGCCGCAGCGCGCGCAGGCATGGCCAGAAGCGTTGAGGCAAGCTGGCCCACTTCCCTTGGGGGAAGCATAGAGGCAGGCGCCTGGACGCAGGCGGGACGATCGCAGAACCATCAAGGGGATTATCATGCGTAAGTCCATTCTCGGCCTCTCGGCCTTCGCTCTTGTTGCGCTGTCGGCACCTGCCATGGCCCAGGATGAGCCCGCTCCCGCGGTGACCGTCACCGGCAATGCCGCCGTCGTGAGCGACTATCGCTTCCGCGGCATTTCGCAGACCAACAAGAAGTTCGCGCTGCAGGGCGGCATCACCGTCACCCATGAATCGGGCTTCTATGTCTCGACCTGGGGCAGCTCGATCGACGAATATGTGGCCAATGGCTCGGACCAGGAACTGGATCTGATCGGCGGCTATTCGACCACGGTCGGCGGCGCGACGATCGACGTCGGCGTCCTCTATTATTACTATCCGGGCAATGCCGGCGCCAACACCGACTTCGTCGAGCCCTATGCCTCGATCAAGGGCACGTTCGGCCCCGCCACCGCCAAGCTGACCGCCAACTACGCCCCCAAGGCGAAGGCGCTGACCGTCGGCAATGGCAAGGAAGATAATCTCTACCTCGCCGGCGACGTCTCGGCCTCGATCCCCAACACCCCGCTGGGCGTGTCGGCGCATCTGGGCCACAGCTTCGGTCCGAGCTACCTGACCATCGGCAAGGAATATACCGACTGGAATATCGGCGCGACCTACACCTGGGGTCACCTGACCTTCGGCGTATCCTATGTCGATACCGACAAGTCGCTCTATTCGTCGGCAGGCCACAATATCAGCAAGGCCGGCGTGGTCGGTTCGCTCACCGCCTCCTTCTGATCCGCCTTCCCTTCGGGGATGAACAGGGCCGCGCTCTCCAGGGGGGATCGCGGCCCTTTTCTATATGCGGTGTTTACGGGTCGCCTTGGCCCGCGCCGCTGCCTATAAGGCGCCGATGCCTCCGATCGCCCTCCTGCTGCTCTTCGTCGTCACGATCGCGCTGATGGAGGGTTTTGCCTATGTGATGCACCGCTGGGTGATGCATGGGCCGGGCTGGTTCCTCCACGCCAGCCACCACCGCCCCCGCACCGGCTTCTTCGAGGCCAATGACCTTTATTTCGTGATCTTCGCCATGCCCTCCATCCTGCTGCTGCTGGGCGGGGTGCAATGGGGCTGGGGCAATTGGGCGACGGCCGTTGGCGCCGGCGTCGCCGCCTATGGCGCCATCTATCTCGGCTTCCACGACATCATCGTCCACCAGCGGGTGCGCCACCGCTATATCGCCCGCTCGCGCTATATGAAGCGGATCGTCCAGGCGCATCGGCTGCACCATGCGGTCGAGACCAAGGACGGCACGGTCAGCTTCGGCTTCCTGGTCGCGCCCCACCCCGCGGACCTGAAACGCGAACTGGCGCGGCGCGGCCGGGCCGGCGTGCGCGCGGCCAGGGATTGGCAGCCCGGCACGCGGGACTAGATCCGCGCGATATGGGTGGGGCGCGGCCATCCCACCTACGTCATGCTGAACTTGTTTCAGCATCTATCAAGCCTAACAAGCCATTGGTCTATTGGAAAAATGGACCCTGAAACAATTTCAGGGTGACGATGATGGGATGGGCCGCTTCTGGTCGCTTCTAGACCATCTTCCCCTGCAAGGAGGAATTTGCGACCGACTTCAGTCGTCAGTTGTCAAAGCCGAAGATCGTCATTGCGAGCGTAGCGAAGCAATGACGGGAAACAGTCGTCAGCCGCCCTTTCCTATTCGGTCATTCTCTGCTCCACCCTTGTCCATGGACGAGAGTGCCCGCCAATCCATGCGCGACATCCCGCCAATGGCTGGCCGGCGCCTGACTGGCGCACCCTTGTCGCGTCACTGTCGCTTCGGGCGCGCGTCAGCGACGCGTCGCGTTCTGCCCGGCTGTCGCGTTGCAGGCGCGCCACCGGCGCGCGGCAGGCGCATATCTGGTGCAAATAGGGTGAATCACCCCGATAACGATGTGAACTTCGGCGGATATGAAACTGTCGCGTCGCGAACCGGACTGGGCAGGCCCCTAGCCGCGCAGCGCGCAGGGGACGATGCTGGACGGATCGGGGCGGGCGGTGCTGCGGCGGAAGCGGGCCATATAGCCACCGGCGGTCGGCTTGGCGATCATCTCCTCCAGCCGGAAGCCCATTGCAGCCAGTTCGCAGGTGAGCAGGCGCCGGGGCGTGCCATGCTGGTCGGTCGGCCGATCGGCATCGACCACGATCAGTTCGCCATCGGCCTTGAGCGCCGGACTGAGATGCCACAGGAAGGCATAGGGCTCGGCGATCTCATGATACATATGGACCATGAAGATGCGGTCGAAGCTGTTTTCGGGCAGCTTGGGATCTTCCGGCGCGCCCAGCTTCACGCTGACATTCGTCCAGTCCTCGCGAGTAATGCGGCGGCTGAGCGCATCTATGACCTCGGGCAATATATCCTCGGCCAGCACCCGGCCCTTGGCGCCAACGCGCTTGGCCAGGCGCACGGTATAATAGCCCTCGCCAGCACCAATGTCGGCAATGGTCATGCCCGGCCGGATGCCGGCCCGGTCCATGATGTCCTCGGCCTCATTGACCCGGTCGCGCGCTTCCTCGCTCGACCAGCGGGTCGACACGATCGGCGCCACCGGCCGGTCGGCGCGGGGGAAGGCCGCGGCGCCGGCCGCGCGTTCCGACTGGTTGCCGCCCGACCACTGGCCACAGGCAGCCAGCAGGAGCGACGCCCCCAATGCGGCCACCTGCCGGTGGATCATTAATCCACATCCTCCACGTCGACCTTCTCGCCCGTGACCTTCTGCGACAGGGCAGCGGCCATGAACGGATCGAGCGCGCCATCGAGCACATCGTCCGGGGCGGTCGAGGTGACGCCGGTGCGCAGATCCTTCACCAGCTGATAGGGCTGGAGCACATAGGAACGGATCTGGTGGCCCCAGCCAATCTCGGTCTTGGCGGCATAGTCGGTCGACGCGGCTTCCTCGCGCTTGCGCAGTTCCGCCTCATACAGGCGGGCCTTCAGCATGTTCATCGCGGTGGCGCGGTTCTTGTGCTGCGAGCGGTCATTCTGCGACGCGACGATGATGCCCGAGGGGACGTGGGTGATACGGACCGCGGAGTCGGTGGTGTTGACGTGCTGGCCGCCCGCACCCGAGGCGCGATAGGTGTCGATCTTGAGGTCGGATTCCTTGACCTCGATATCGATATTGTCGTCGATCACCGGATAGACCCAGACCGACGAGAAGCTGGTGTGGCGGCGCGCGGCGCTGTCATAGGGGCTGATGCGGACCAGGCGGTGGACGCCGCTTTCGGTCTTGGCATAGCCATAGGCATTCTCGCCCTTGATCAGGAAGGTGGCCGACTTGATGCCGGCGGTTTCGCCCGCCTGATAATCGACCAGTTCCACCTTATAGCCGCGCCGTTCGGCCCAGCGGCGATACATGCGCGACAGGATTTCGGCCCAGTCCTGGCTTTCGGTGCCGCCGGCGCCGGCGTGGATTTCCAGATAGGTGTCGCTGGCATCGGCTTCGCCCGCCAGCAGCGCCTTGATCTTGTCCTCGTCGGCACGCTCGGCCAGCGCCTTCAGCGCGGCGATGGCTTCGGAGACCATATCCTCATCGCCTTCGGCCTCGGCCATTTCGATCAGTTCGGCATTGTCGGTCTTTTCAGCCTCGATCGCGCGGGTGGCGCCGATCGCGCTGTCGAGACGGGTACGCTCGCGCATCACCTCCTGCGCCAGCTTGGCATTGTCCCAGAGGGTCGGATCCTCGACGCGGGCATTCAGCTCGTCCAGCCGGCGCAGCGCACGGTCCCAGTCGAGGAAGCGGCGCAGCAGGTCCAGCGCGGCGTCGATACGGTCGATATATTGCTGCGCTTCGGCGCGCATGGGAGGTCTCCAGAATCTCGTGGCGTCCAGCGTCAGCTACCCGAACGCATCAAACGCCTGCCCCTATCCCAGGCCGGGCTTTTTGGGAAGATCAATCCGCCTGAGGGCCGGCGCGGCAAAGGTCCGAAATCTGGGGGACATAATCGCATCTTAGCCCGATGGCGCAGACCGCCCCGCGCGAGGGCGGCGCATCAAGGGGGAAAACCTTTTTCCATGAAAGGCGATCCCATGAACCCGACCCCGCCCATGCCGACAACGCACAGCCCGGCCACCCTCTATATCCTGCTCGACGCCGTGCGTTGCTGGGCAGCGGCGCGACGCCGACATCGGCCGGCAATGGCCCAGTTGCACCTGCGGCTGCGACGCTATGGCTGCGAACAGCTATCGCCTGCGCTCGACAGCCTGTTGCGCCTGGGCGAACAGGTGACCGGCCATGGGCTGCGCACCGGCCGGGGCGCGCGCCTGAGCGAAGACGAGAATCTGCTGATCGACCTGTTGCAGGCGCGCTGGAGCGGCCCCGTTCCCTATGCCTGCAGCGACGCGATCGCCTGCGCCTTCTGCTATGCGGTGCGATCAACCCAGATCCTGCTGGCGCAGGCGCTGGAGGGCCGGCGCGGCGCCGCCAGCCTGTCGATCCGCGACGCCAATCCGCGCCACTGCTGAGGGAAAGAGGGCGGGCGCCGACGCGCCCGTCCTTCAATAGATGCCGCCCTGGTCCTGCAGGAAGTCGGCATCGTTGCGCTGGCGGGTGCGGACCGCGTCGGCCTTGGCCGCGACCTTGGCCTGCGCCTCCGCCTCTTCCTTGCGGATGGTGCGGCGCGGTTCGGATTCGGGCTTGAACGCTTCCCAGATGACGGCGGGCTTGGGCTCATCGGTCGGCCAGGCGCCATAGACGCGCTTGCCCGAACGGCGGTCGATCGCGACCATGCGAATGCCGGCCGGGGCGATGAACGGCGTCTTGGGCATGGTCTCCAGGATCGGGGCCATCGCCTCCTTCCAGATCGGCGCGGCGATGCGGCCGCCCTGTGCCCAGCCGCCAAGACTCCGCGGCTGGTCGTAACCGATATAGACGCCGGCGACGAGGTCGGGCGAGCCGCCGACGAACCAGACATTGGTCGGGCCGTTGGTGGTGCCGGTCTTGCCGAACAGCGGGCGCTTGAGGTCCGCCAGCACGGTCGCGGTGCCGCGCTGGATCACGCCCTCGGTAATATGGACGACCTGATAGGCGGTCATCGGGTTCATCACCTGACGCCCCTCGAACCCGAAGCGCGGCATCGGCTTGCCGTCCCAATTGGCCATGTTGCAATTGTCACAGGGATGCCAGCGTTCCGGCCAGATCACCTTGCCGCGCCGATCCTGCACATAGTCCATCAGCTTGGGCGCGAACTGCCGGCCCTGATTGGCGAGCGTGGCATAGGCGTTGACCATGCGCTCCACGGTCGTCTCGCCTGCGCCGAGCGCGAAGGACAGATAGGGCTGATAGTCGCCGATGCCCATATTCTTGATGGTGCGCACCACGCGGTCCATGCCGGTCTGGCTGGCGGCGCGCACGGTCATCAGGTTGCGCGATTGCTCGACGCCCCAGCGCATCGTCTGCGGACCGGCACTGCCGCCCGAGAAGTTGCGGAAGCATTTCTGGCCAAGGCCGGCGCCCTGATAGACGCACAGCGGACCGTCGACGATGATCGAGGCCGGGGTCATGCCATTGTCGAGCGCGGCGGCATAGACGAAGGGCTTGATCGTCGAGCCGGGCTGGCGCTGGGCCTGGGTAGCGCGGTTGTAGGAGGAAAGGCGATAGTCGAAGCCGCCCTGCATCGCACGGACGCGGCCCGAATGCACTTCCTCCACCACCATGCCGCCCGACACTTCGGGAATATTGCGCAGCGCCCAGCTGGCGCCGTCGCGGGCGACAAGGATCAGGTCGCCCGGCTTCATCGCCGAGATGGCAGGGCCGCCGGTGCGGCGATAGGGCAGCTGCGCAAGGCTGGCGGGCAGCGTACCGGTGGTGCCGTCGGCAAAGCCGATCTGCGCGCCACTGCTGTCGCGGCTGATGACGGCGGCGACGCGCCAGCCGGCATAATCGACGCTGATGAAGCTGGCGGCGAGTTCGCGTTCCCAGCCCTTGTCGGGGTCGATATGACCGACCGGGCCGGACCAGCCGCGGCCGGCACCAAAGCGCAATAGGCCGTTGCGCAGCGCGGTCTGGGTATGGTCCTGCGCGACGGGATCATAGGGGCTGCGCACCCACAGGCCGCCGGCATAGACGCTGTTGGGGCCATCCTCCGCCTTTTCGCCGAACTGCTGGATCAGGCGACGGCGCACCTCCTCCATATAATAGCCGCCGGCATTGGCGTCGAAGCTGGAGCCATGGGCGGCAACGGTGCCGAGCGGCAGGGCGATGGCGGCGTCGCGCTGGGCCGCGCTGATCCAGCCATTCTTCTCCATCTCGCCCAGCGCCCAGTTGCGACGGTCGATCGCGCGGGCATGGCCGGTGGTGCTTTCCGGGCGATAATTGGCCGGCCCCTTGGGCAGGATCGCCAGATAGGCCATTTCATGCAGCTGGAGATCGGCGACATCCTTGTCGAAATAGGCGCGCGCCGCCGCCTGCACGCCATAGGCGTTCCGGCCGAGAAAAATCTGGTTGAGATAGAGTTCGAGGATCTGCTGCTTGGTCAGGACATTTTCCATGCGCCAGGCGAGGATCATCTCCTTCACCTTGCGCGTGGGCGAATATTCGTCGCCGATCAGAAGATTCTTCGCCACCTGCTGGGTGATGGTGGAGCCGCCACGGGCGCGCTGGCCCGAGCCGAGCTTGCTGGCATAGTCGAACACGGCGCCGGCAAAACCGGGAATGTCGACGCCATGATGTTCGAAGAAAGTCTTGTCCTCCGCCGCCAGATAGGCGTGGATCAGCTGCTGGGGATAATCGCTATATTGCAGCTGGACCCGGCGCTCGCGCGCATAGCTGTGGACCGGCTGGCCATTGATGTCGCGCACCATGGTCGGCAGCGGCGGCTCATATTCCAGCAGCGTCGCCGCGTCGGGCAGGCCGCGCGCGGAGATCAGCCAGAAGAGGAAGATGGCGAGCAGGAGGCCGCCCAGCAGGATCGCGGCCCAGCGGAACAGGCGACGCTGCCACAGCGGCTTCAACCGGTCGGCAATGCCCCCGGCGCCACGGCGCAGGCGATAGGCGAAGGACGATGCGGGCGGATTGGAACGGGCCTCTTCCATGGTGGAAGAGGCTCTAGAGCCTGATCGCCTGAGATGGAAGCGCTTTGCGTTTCCATCGATGGCGTGAATCAGGCTCTACATCCTGACTCCCGGTCAAAAGTCCTTCAATACCAGCACCGATGCGCGGATAGGCGCGTCAGCCACCCGACCGGCCGCTGCCCATGGCGAGCTTGCGGGCGAAATGGACGTCGATGGCGCGGGCGACGCCGCGCGCGATCGCCTGCTGCCCCTCGTGCGAGGAGAGGAAAAGAGCATCATCCGCATTGCTGATATAGCCGGTCTCGAACAGGACCGAGGGCGTGTCCGGGGCCTTCAGCACCATCAGCGAGGCGAAGCGGTGATAGGCGCTGCGGAACGGCACATAGGGTGCCGCCTCGCGCTGCAGCAGCCGCGCGAAATTGGCCGAGATGTTCATCGATTCCCGCTGCGTCAGATCGATGAGGATCGAGGAGACATCGCCCGACTGATTGCCGAGATTGACGCCGTTGAGCACGTCGGCCTTGTTCTCGCGCGCGGCGAGGCGGGCGGCTTCGCGGTCCGATGCGGTTTCGGAGAGGGTATAGACGGTCGCGCCATGGGCATCGGCATTTTCCGCCGAATCGGCATGGACCGAGATGAAGAGATCGGCACCCAGCTTGCGGGCGATGCCATAGCGCTCCTGCAGCACGAGGAAACGGTCATCGTCGCGGGTCAGCGCCACGCGCACCCGGCCGGACTTGACCAGCTGGTCCCGGATCGCCTGCGCGATCGCCAGCGTCACATCCTTTTCGCGCTTGCCATTATCCTTGTTGATGGCGCCCGGATCATGACCGCCATGGCCGGCATCAATCACCACCAGCGGGCGCGATCCGTCGCGCACGCCCTCGATCGCGGGCAGATCGACGCCGCGTGCGACCGGCGGAATCGGCACGGTGATCGAATGAATACGCTTTTGCGGCCGGGCGCTCATATTGGCGGGCGCGTCGAAGCGCAGCCGCCCCTGCCCCACGGCGGTGCGGAACCGGCCGTCGGTCACATTCTGAAGCGAGAAGCTGAGCGACTTGCCGTCAGCCGCGATCTGCGGATCGCCCAGCGTCGCCGGCGTCGTCAGGTCGAGCACGATGCGCGCCATGGTGTCGCTGAGCTGGCCCTGGCGAATGCCACTGACAGCTGCATTGGAACCGGCATAGCGGCTGGCACCGGCCTGCGCACCGGCGACATCCAGCGCGATGCGGCGCGGCCCGTCGAGCAGGAAGGCGGACGCGCCCTCCACCCGATCGTCGAACCGAACGGTGACGCGGTCGCCCTGCACATCCACGGCCGCGATGCCGCCGGCGTCGCCGGGGGTCGCGGCCAGCATCGTTGTTGCCAGCGCAATTATGTTGAGCATGCGCCGCTTGTGCAACGCGCGCCCATCGGCCGTCCAGCCCATTTTCATGACGTCTATCCGTCCAGCGTCCCCACGCTGAATTTCGGATTAAGCATCGGCTGTTGTGACGGGGTAAAATGAAACGGTTAATATCGGTTTCAGCATGAATCGCCGACCGACCGATCAAGGTCATCATAAAGACATAATCTTTTCAGGGACCGTTGCCCCCCGCGCCCATGACTGCTACCCCTTCACATTCCGGGAGGACCGACCATATCAATAAGGTCCTTTGCGGATCTTGATTATTTGCATCGGCGCGCGCCTGTCGCTCGAGCCGATGCGCAACAGGTTGACGCTGCATGAGGCATGACTTTCCTTCCACGCTGGCCCCGATACCGGGTGCTGTGGCGTGGATGGTCCGGCCCGGCGCACTGTCCGGCCCTGCCGACGCAGCAGACACGCAATTCTTCCTTCAAACCTGGACGATGCCGCCTCGCGCGCCGAACCCGGCGCGCGCACGGCCGTCCCATCACTATCGCGTGGCGGCCCGGCCCAGTGCCTGCGGCCGCCATCGCCGGAGACACATAAATGACAATGCGTATGCTGATCGATGCGCGCCACCGGGAAGAAACCCGGGTCGCGGTCGTCAAGGGAAACCGGATCGAGGAATTTGACTTCGAATCCGCTGAGCACAAGCAGCTCAAGGGCAATATCTATCTCGCCAAGGTCACCCGCGTAGAGCCTTCGCTCCAGGCGGCCTTCGTCGATTATGGTGGCAATCGCCACGGCTTCCTCGCTTTCAGCGAAATCCATCCCGACTATTACCAGATTCCGCGCGAAGACCGCGAGGCGTTGCTGCGCGAGGAACGCGCGCATGCCGAGGAAGAGGCCGCGCTGCGCGCCGATTATGACGAGGATGAAGACGCCGCCGGCGACGATGGCGTCGAGGTCGTGGAAGCGACCCATCATGACGATGAGGAAGGCGCCCACGAAGCCGAAGCCAGCGAAGGCGAAAGCAATGAAGGCGGCCGCCCCAATCGGCGCAAGCGCGAAAAGGGCGACGACGCGGCCGACGAGCTGCGCCGCAAGCGCATGGCGCTGCGCCGTCGCTACAAGATCCAGGACGTCATCAAGCGCCGCCAGGTGCTGCTGGTGCAGGTCGTCAAGGAAGAGCGCGGCAACAAGGGGGCTGCGCTGACCACCTATTTGTCGCTCGCCGGTCGCTATTGCGTGCTGATGCCCAACACCAGCCATGGTGGCGGCATTTCGCGCAAGATCAGCAATGCGGCCGATCGCAAGCGGCTGAAGTCGATCATCGCCGAAATGGCGCTGCCCTCGTCGATGGGCTGCATCGTGCGCACCGCCGGCCTGCAGCGCACCAAGCCCGAGATCAAGCGCGACTTCGACTATCTCGCCCGGCTGTGGGACGAGATTCGCGAGAAGACGCTGCGCGCCGCCGCGCCCGAACTGATCCATAACGACAGCGACCTCATCAAGCGGGCGATCCGCGATATCTACAACAAGGATATCGAGGAAGTGATCGTCGAGGGCGAGCATGGCTACAAGGCCGCCAAGGACTTCATGAAGCTGCTGATGCCGAGCCATGCCCGGCGCGTGAAGCAATATGCCGACGCGGTGTCGCTGTTCCAGCGCGCCAGCGTCGAGGACCAGCTGGCGGCAATGTACAACCCCGTCGTGCAGCTGAAGTCCGGCGGCTATCTGGTGATCAACCCGACCGAAGCTCTGGTGTCGATCGACATCAACTCGGGCCGGTCGACCCGCGAACATGGCATCGAGCAGACCGCGGTCGCCACCAATCTGGAAGCCGCGCGTGAAATCGCCCGCCAGCTGCGCCTGCGCGACATGGCGGGCCTGGTCGTCATCGACTTCATCGACATGGAGATGAACTCCAACATCCGTAAGGTCGAGAAGGCGATGAAGGAGGCGCTGAAGGACGATCGCGCCCGCATCCAGGTCGGCCGCATTTCGGGCTTTGGCCTGATGGAAATGAGCCGCCAGCGCCTGCGCACCGGCGTGCTGGAAGCATCGACCCGCCAGTGTCCGCATTGCGAAGGCACGGGCCTGGTCCGCACCGCATCGTCGGCAGGCCTTGGCGCGCTGCGCATGCTGGAGGAAGAGGCCGCCCGCGGTCGCGGCAGCGTCATCACCCTGCGCGCCAGCCAGGAAGCCGCCTTCTACGTCCTCAACAACAAGCGCAGCGAGCTGGACGAAATCGAACAGCGCTATGGCGTGCGCATCGTCGTTCTGCCCGATGGCGAGATCGAGGGCGCCCGCATGTCGGTCGAACCCAGCGGTCCGCGCCCCGAACGCGTCGTCACCTATGCCCCGCTCGCGGAGGAAGAGGATGACCTCGACGTGATCGAGGACGAGGAAGAAGAGGAAGAGATCGAGGAAGAAGCCGCCCCCGTACGCCAGGAGCGTGACGAGCGCGGTGACCGGGGCGAGGAACGCGAAGGCGGACGCCGTCGTCGCCGTCGTCGCCGTCGTCGCGGTGGCCAGCGCGATGATGCGTCGGGCGAAACCGGCGAAGACAATGGCGCCGAAGACGGTGAGGAAGCCGAGGAATCGGCCGAAATCGAGACCGATGCCGAAGCTGTTGCCGCCGAGCCGGCCGCCGAAGGCGAGGATGAAGGTGGCAGCCGCCGTCGTGGTCGCCGCGGTCGCCGTGGTGGTCGCCGCCGTCGCGAAGGTGGCGAAGCGGGCGCCGAAGCCGGTGAGACCGCTGGCGAGGACAGCGTCGAAACGGTGATCGAAGCCGAAGCGGCCGCGCCTGCCGAGGACGCTCCGGTTGCCGAAGCGGCGCCGGAAGAAGCCCCGGCCGAGGAAGCACCCAAGACGCGCCGTCGCCCCCGTGCCCGCAAGGCAAAGGACGCGGCCGCCGAGCCGGCTGCCGTCGACGCGACCGAAGCCCCGGCCGAAGTCGTTGCCGAAGCGCCCGCCGCCGAACCGGTCGTCGAGGAAGTGGCCGAAAAGCCCAAGCCCAAGCGCACCCGCAAGAAGAAGGCGGATGTCGAGGCCGAAGCCGCTGCGGCAGCCGAAACGCCCGCCGTCGAAGCGGTTGCCGAGGAAGCGGCCGAAAAGCCCAAGCCCAAGCGCACCCGCAAGAAGAAGGTCGAACCGGTCGCCGAGGAAGCCGCCGTCGAGGCCGCGCCGGCCGTGACCGAAGTCGCTGCCGCCCCCGCCGAGGCACCGGCCGCCGTTGCACCGG
>NZ_NOIW01000110.1:0-16208 GCF_002708645.1 Sphingobium sp. IP1 | reverse complement strand
AGCGAGATGCCAATCTGATGGGATGGCTCGACACCCTATAGAATAATGTGAAGGACGTGGCGAAATGTTCCGCAGCTTTGCAGGACTACGCCGCGTTCCTCCGCATTACCGCTTCCTCGCGATAAGGTATCATTCACCGCAACCTGCAGGCCGCGCTCGACGCGACCCGTATCACCGACAGTTTCAGCAAATCGACCTATAATGGCGGAGCGAAGGCTGCGGCGATCTCCATCTTCGAATCGACCAAACAGCGGTTCTTTGCCCAGCTTCTGATTTCACTGAAGCTGCCATCGCTGATCCCCGCCATTCATGCCGATCTCGCGCGCGGTGATTGCGTGGTGATCCAGCTCGTCTCGACGGCCGAGGCGATGCTCGACCGGACGCTTGCCGCCCTGGATGCCGAGGCGAGGGCCAATCTGGATATCGAATTGTCGCCGCGCGAGTTCCTCATGGATTATCTGAGCGCGGCGTTCCCGACGCGACAGATGCGAACCTACACCGACGATTCCGGCAATGTCCGGTCCGAGCCGATGACCGACGAAGACGGGCGACCTGTTCACAGCCAGGAGGCGCTGCAGATGCGCGAACAGCTGCTGGAAGAACTGTGCGCTCTCCCAGTCGTAGGCTCCGCGCTGGACCATATCATCGGCCATTTCGGCGTCGATCAGGTTGCCGAGGTCACCGGACGATTGCGCCGGATCGTGGCTGACGCGCGCGGTGGACAGCGTCTCGAAAGCCGGTCCCCACGCAGCAATCTTGCCGAGACCGATGCTTTCATGCGCGGTGCCAAGCGCATCCTGATCTTCTCGGATGCCGGCGGCACTGGCCGCAGCTACCACGCCAGTCTCGCGGCCGAGAACCAGAGCCGCCGCATTCACTATCTGCTCGAGCCGGGCTGGCGAGCCGACGCCGCGATCCAGGGGCTCGGGCGTACCCATCGCACCCATCAGGCATCTGCACCGCTATTTCGTCCGGTATCGACGGACTGCCGGGGCGAACGCCGTTTCATTTCGACGATCGCGCGCCGTCTCGACAGCCTGGGCGCACTTACCCGCGGCCAGCGCCAGACCGGCGGACAGGGTCTGTTCAATCCCCACGACAACCTGGAATCGGATTTTGCCAAGGATTCGCTCGTTACCTGGTTCCGGCTGCTCTTCGCCGGTAAGCTCGCCTCGACCAGCCTCACAGATTTTCAGGCGCTGACGGGCCTCAATCTCGAGGGTGAGGGCGGTGGCATGGTAGAGGATCTGCCGCCCATACAGCGCTGGCTAAACCGTATTCTTGCGTTGAGGATCAGCCTTCAGAACGCGATCTTCGACGAATATCTCGGCTTGATCGAGGCCCGGATCGAGGCGGCGCGGGAAGCTGGTACGCTCGATGTCGGCGTCGAGACGATCGATGCCGAGCGGATCACCATTCTCGACCGGACCTGTATCCGTGAAGACCCTGTGAGCGGCGCTGTCACGGAAATCCTGCGGCTCGAGACCGAGCAGCGCTATCGTCCGGTCAGCCGCGACCGTGTCGAATGGCTCCTCCAGGGTGGCGAGAGCCGGTGCGTGGTGAACCGCCGATCTGGCAAGGCCGCCATCTGCAGCGCCACCCATTCGCTCACCGACGAGGACGGCCAGCTGGTCAAGCGCTGGGAGCTGGTCCGCCCGGCACGGACCGAGCGTCACCGTCAGGACCTGTTTCTCGAAACGCTGTGGGAAGATGCGGATGCCGAGGAATTTGCGAAGCTCTGGGATCAGGAGGTCGAGGAACTGCGACACCGCACCCGAACCGAGACGATCTACCTCGTCACTGGCCTCCTCCTTCCCGTCTGGGGCAAGCTTCCCGACGATCATGTCCAGGTCTGGCGCCTGAAGACTGAAGATGGGCAGTCGCTGCTTGGCCGTCTCATCCCGGCGCCAATGGTGTCCAAGGTCAGCAGCGCATTCGGCGTGGCGGGCGGGATCGAGATCGCACCGACCGATATTGTTCGGCACGTACTCGATAGCGGCGGCGTGGAGCCGGTTGGTGCATATCATCTCAAGCGCAGTCTCGTGGCGGGCGAGCAGCGCCTCGAGCTGATCGACTGGCCTCCAAGCCGGCTGGCCGAACTCAAGGCGCTGGGCTGCTTCTCCGAGATCATCGCCTATCGCACCCGACTGTTCCTGCCGCCCGCCCGTGCTGCCGATATCCTGGCTCGCATCGCTGCCTGATCCTCTCGGCGGCGATCACGCGTGCCGCGCCGCGACAACCGGCGAGGGAAGACCGTGATCGTCGCCGCATTGGTCCTGTCGCGCAGTGTCTGGCGCGCGTCCGCACGTCTTCGACGGTCCTCATCACCCTTTCTGTGAGAGGGGAGGGGGCTTCGCCTTGGTGGGCCTGATGAGCAGGTCCCGAGCGCGGCACGCTGGCGCTCGTCTCTCCTTCGGAGAAATTCGATGATCCAATCCGTCAAAGTGAAGAACCTGTCCCTGTCCAAGGACAATGTTCGCAAGAGCAATCGCGACCTCGATATCGAGTCCTTCGCTGCCACCATCGCGGCGCACGGGCTGCTGCAGAATCTCGTGGTCACCCCCCTGAAGAAGAACGGCCATTTTACGGTCAAGGCCGGTGGGCGTCGTCTGCGCGCGCTCCAGCATCTTATCGCGACGGGCGTCCTGCCCGCTGATCATGAAGTGCCCGCATTGGTTCTGGCTGACGATGCCGACAGCACCGAGGCGAGCCTTGCGGAGAATTTCGGCCGCTTGCCGATGAACCCGGCGGACGAGGCAACCGCATTCAATCACTTCATCGACAAGGGCGCGTCGGCCGAGGACGTGGCCAAGCGGTTCGGCGTGACCACTCGCTTTGTTGAGCAGCGCGTTCGCCTCGCGGAACTGGCACCCTGCATCTTCCAGGCCCTTGCTGCCGGTGAAATCAGTCTGGGCGTCGCACAGGCCTATGCGGTCACCGGCGATACCGACCGCCAGGCGCGAGTCTTCGAACAGATGAAGTCGGCCTATTACGGCAATCAGCCCGACAATATCCGGCGTGCGATCCTGAACGGCACCGTCAAGGCGAACGACGCCAAGGCGCGCTTTGTCGGCCGGGACGCCTATCTCGCCGCCGGCGGCCGCATCGAGGGCGATCTGTTTGCGACCGAGGGCGACGAGAACTGGATCGATGTCGAGCTCCTGGAGGATATGGCGGCACAGAAGCTCGAAGCTGCTGCCGCCGAACTGGCCGAATCTCAGGGTCTCGCATTCGTCACGCCGGTGGCGGCGACGCATGTGCCCTACGATACCGAACGGCAGCTCCACGAATATCATGCCACCGCCCGTCCGCTGTCGGAGGCCGAACAGGAACGGGTCGATGCCCTTGCGGTGGAAAATGACACGCTGGTCGATCAGCTCGAAACGGAGCTGGTCGACGGCACCGACGCGGCTGACGCCGCGAACGCCCGGCTCGAAGAAATCGAGCGTGAACTCGACGAACTCGACGCCGCCCGCAAGGTCGTCGACCCAGAGGTCCGCGCCCAGCTCGGCACGTTCGTCTATATCGGCGGCGACGGCACTGTCCGCGTCCATACCCGGATGTTCAGCGAGAAGCCGGTGGTCGATCCGAACGCACCTGTCGTCATCAGCCCGATTGGCGGGGCCGACGATGTGGGCGAGCAGGGGGTGAAGCTCAGCGCGACGCTGGTCGACGAGCTCGCTACCCAGCGGCGTCAGATCCTCGTCGCCCACCTTGCAAGCGACCCGGCTCTCGCGCTCGACCTGACCATCTTCCTGATGGCACAGGATGTCGTCTTCGCGAACAATTACGTCCGCAGTCACTCGACGCTGAAAGCATCACCATCGCAATTCCCGATCTTCGCGTTTCGCGACGAGGGCTCGCTTGCGTCGCAGACGATCGCCGATCAACGGCAAGCGCTCGATACCAGCTGGGCAGGGCACGATACGATGTCGGCGCGCTTCGATGCCTTCCGCGCGCTTGACGACGAAGCCCGGGGTAACTGGGTCGCCTTCGTCATCGCCCAGACGCTCGAGCCGACGCTGAATGCCGGTGATGGCGGTCGGCTGAACGGGTTCCACGATCACCTCGGCCGGATTCTTGATATCCAGGTCGAACAGTGGTGGCGTCCCACCGCCGCAAACTTCTTCGGCCGGGTGAAGAAGGATGTGATGCTGGACGCGCTGGAGGACATCGGCGGCCCGATCCTTCGCGGTCGCTACAAGGATGCCAAGAAGGGCGACCTTGCCAGCACCTGCGCGTCGCTCTGCAATGGCCAGGGTATCGTCGAGGCTGAAATCCGCGAGAAGGCGACCGCCTGGTTGCCCGACGCCATGCGGTTCGATGCGATCGAAAAGCCGGAACGTTATCCCACCCGCTCGGCCTTCCTTGAGGCCGAGGATGACGAGGATGTCGAGGCGGTCGATGACGCGCTGGACGGCGAGGACGTCGAGCCGGTGGGCGAGATCACCGACGACGATGACCTGAGCGAAGCGGCCTGACGCTCAGCCGACAGTTCGAGGCGACTTGGGGCGGTGCTCTTCTGAGTGCCGCCCTTTTTTTCATGATCCGTCAGCCGTCGGGTCCGCCTCTTTTCAAATCGGAGATTGATCGTGGCCAAGACCACCGACAAGCCATGGCCCGCTGAATTCATCACCAGCACCATCATCGACAGGCTCGAAGCCGGCGTTCGTCCGTGGGTGAAGCCCTGGCGCCCCGGGCTCGGTGGTCGTCCGCTGCGCGTGACGGGCGAGCCCTATCGCGGCATCAACTGCTTCTGGCTCTGGCTGGTCGCGGAGAGCGCTGGATATGCCGCGCGCACCTGGATGACCTACAAACAGGCTCAGGCGCTCGGTGGCCAGGTCCGCCAAGGTGAAAAATCCCAGTTCGCGATCTTCTACAAGACCTTCACCAAGGAGGTCGCCTCGCCAGTGACGGGAGCCGTGACCGACGAGGTCCGGGCGATGCTGCGCAGCTATGCGGTCTTCAATGTCGACCAGATCGAGGGGCTGCCCGCAGACTATTATCCGAGCCGTGTCGCACTCGTCGCGCCGGGTGACGTATTGCCCGACCGGGCAGATCGGTTCGTGCGCGCCCTTCCTGCATCCGTGCAGGTTCGTGGCGACCGCGCCTTTTACGACCGCGTCGCCGACAGCATCACCATGCCGCCGATCGAGTTGTTCACCACGAAGGCCTATTGGGCATCGACGCTCGCCCATGAGGCTGGGCACTGGACGGGCCATCCCGACCGCCTCAATCGCGAATTCGGCAAGAAATTCGGCGATGACGCTTATGCGTTCGAGGAACTGTGCGCCGAGATGACTGCTGCGCTGCTCGGGGCTGATCTCGGCCTTCCGACCGCGCATCTCGATGACCATGCCAGCTACATCGCCTCATGGCTGCGCGTGCTCAAGCGCGACAGTCGGGCGGTCATGACCGCTGCCGCCAAGGCGGAAGCGGCGGCGGGCTATCTGCTGCGCGCTACCGGTCTTGCCGATGCCCATGATCGAAACGAGACCGTTCGTGAAGCGGCGTGATCATGGACGGCCTCCCCGACCTCGCCGCCTACCGCCGCTTCGTCGTGGCCTTCAGCGGCGGCAAGGACAGCCTCGCCAGCCTTCTCGTCCTGTTGGCGCACGGCGTTCCTCCAGCACGGATCGAATTGCATCACCATGATGTGGACGGTCAGGGGCCGAGCTTCATGGATTGGCCCTGCACACCGGCTTATGTCGACGCGCTCGCCCGCCATCTTGGGATCGTCCTATACCGGTCCTGCCGGGTCGGCGGTTTCGCGCGGGAACTAGACCGGGAAAATGCGTCGACCGCGCCGATCATGTTCGACACCCCCGATGGTTCGCGCGTTGCGGGCGGGGCCGGGCCATCGGGCACTCGGGGCCTGTTCCCCCAGGTCTCGGCCGATCTTCGGGTGCGCTGGTGCAGCCCGGCGCTCAAGATCGATGTGCTTGCGGCGGCCATCCGCAATCAAGGCCGCTTTTTCGAGGGCAAGACCCTCGTTCTCACCGGGGAGCGCGCGGAGGAAAGCCCCGGCCGTGCTCGCTATGCGGTTCTCGAACCCCATCGGACCATGAGCGGCCGGCGCCATGTCGATCATTGGCGGCCGGTGCTGCTTTGGACCGAGCAACAGGTGTGGGACATCATCGCGTCGGCGCGGATCAGGCCGCATCCGGCATATCGTCTAGGTTGGGGCCGCCTCTCATGTCGATGCTGCATTTTCGGGACGGCGGATCAATGGGCGACCCTGCGCCTGATCTTTCCAGACGCGTTTGAGGGCATCGCCCGCCGCGAAGCGGCGAGCGGCAGGACGATCCATCGCTCGTTTAGCGTGACCGAGTTGGCCGACCGCGGGTGCCCCTATCCCGCAGCTCTGACCCATGAGGATGATCGGTCGCAGGCGGATGATTCCGTCTGGCGGCTGCGGATCACGCTCGACCCTTGGTCGTTGCCGGCAGGCGCGTTCGGCGAACGTGCTGGCCCGACCTGATCTTGGCTGGAGCGAGAGGAGAGGGGGCCTTCGGCGGGGTGCGCATCATTGCGCCAAGCTGGAGGCTGACCGATGTTCTACGATACGCTCTATCGCCATAATCAGGCGCTCATTCCCGACCCGGATGCAACCATAGGCGCTGCGCTTCATGGGTTGCTCAGTGCGATCGACGACTGTCGGCGCGCCGGTAAGTCCATCGAACAGGACGCAGCGATCCTGCTTCTTATCCGGGCGCTGGCCGGCAGCGCTGCGCGCGCCGCACCGGATGTCGCCGCTCTTGCCGCACGATGCGCGGCCGATCGCGCAGCGATCCTCGCGCATCCGGCTCTGCTCGCCATTGCCGGCCATCGGGTCGGCGGGGACCGTATCGCCAAGCGGACCTTTCATGCGCAGGCGCGTCAGGCGCTTGCGCGCGTCACCGAGGCGCTCGGTCTCGCTCCAGAGGAGTGCAAGATCGTCGTCACGGCTGGTGGCGATCATGAGGATGGCATGACCGAGCTGCGCCATGCCGACTTCACCGTCCGCGTCGTCCCGCGCGGCTTTTTGCCCGATAGCGAGGTAACCTGGTTCCGCTGCGCGCGCGGCGTGATTGCGGGGCATCCCTGTCACGGCAAGGCGGCGCTTCTGCTCGATCCCGGCGCCTTCGCTCGCCGCCTTTCGGCGCTGCGCCCCGCTCGCACGCCCTTGCCGGTCGCGGCCTAACCACCGGTTTCATCCATGCGCCAGTTCGTCCGGCGCGCAAATCAAGGAGGCTATTGTGGCTGACTATTACACGCATTGTTCCTGCACGCTCGATGTCGGGAACCGCGCCAATGTCGAGCAGGCGCTCGCCTTGTACGCTGATACGCTCCCAAACGAGGATGGCCTCACCTTTCCCGATGGCTTCAGGCTCGAACCGCCCGCCGATGAAGGCACCGAGCTTTGGATCCACGACGATGGCGGAGGCGATGTCGAGCTGGTCATCAGCTTCGTGCTGCTTTGCGCCGAGAGGCTCTTCCTGGAGGGGCGGTGGGGCTTCGAATATGGCCTGACCGCTTCGCGTCCGTTGCTCGATGGCTTCGGCGGGGGCGCGCATGTGGTCGACCTGTCCGACCGCAGTTCCCTCAGCTGGACGTCGACGTCGGAGTGGCTGGCCGGCGTCCTGGCAGGAGGCGACGGCAATGCCTGAGCTTGTCACCACCAACGTCTATCGGCTCCAGGAGCTGTCGGCGACCGCTAAGGATGCGGCGCGCCGCTGGTATCGGCAGGACCCACCCTGCGATGACTGGCATGAATTTGTGTTCGACGACTTCGCGCGCATTTGCGAACTCATCGGCGTCGAACTGAGCAGCCATGCCGTCCGCCTGTACGGGGGAGGGACCCGGCAAGCACCGCGCATCTGGTTCTCAGGCTTCTCGAGCCAGGGCGACGGAGCGTGTTTCGAAGGGCGCTACCGCTATGCCCGGTCTTCGGTGAAGGCGATCCGCGCCCATGCGCCGCGCGATGGCGAACTCCACCGGATTGCGGATACGTTGGCGGCGATCCAGCGGTTGAACTTCTACCAGCTCGGGGCCGGCATCACCCATCGCGGCCGCTATTATCACGAATATAGCATGACGATCGACGTCGAGCGGTCCGGTCCTGTCGAAAGCGCGATGACCGACGGTGCCGAAGAGGTGGTGGTGGAGGCGCTGCGCGACCTCGCACGGTGGCTCTATCGCCAGCTCGAAGCCGAATATGCGTATCAGACGGCCGACGAGCAGGTCGATGCGGCGATCATCGCCAATGACTACAGCTTCACCGATGACGGTGTGCGCTTCCCATGACGCGGCCCCCTGTCATCGCTGCATGGGGCGCCGGCGTCGATTCAACCGCGATGATCATCGAACTGGCGGAACGGGGAGAGCCCATCGACATGGTGCTGTTCGCTGATCCAGGTTCCGAGAAGAACCAGACCTATGCCTTCATCCCACTCTTCCGCACCTGGATGGAAGAACGCGGCATCGCCTCCGAAATCGTTCGGTATCAACCGCGCAATTTCAAGCACTGGCCGCCTTATGCGACCATCGCCGAAAATATGCTCTCGAATGCGACGCTCCCTTCGGTCGTGTTCGGTGGGGGGTCCTGCTCGCAGAAATGGAAGGTGGCCCCCCAGGAAGCGTGGACGGCGGGCTGGGAGCCGGCGCGCCGTTGCTGGGACGAAGGAGGGCGGGTCACCAAGCTGATCGGCTACGATGCTTCAGCGCGCGATACGCAGCGTTACCGCCATGCGCTCGTCTGCGAGGATCCGCGCTACCACTACCGTTATCCGTTGCGCGAATGGGGATGGGATCGCGCGCGGTGCGCGGCGCGGATTGCAGCCGCGGGTCTGCCCGTTCCCCCCAAGTCGAGCTGCTTCTTTTTATGTTTGCAGATGGTGTCTCGTCTCATCACAACCCTTTATTTATGCGCTATAAAATTAACCGCCGTTTGAGACGATTCGAGACCATTGAAGCGCTCGGGACAGTTGCAAAGCGCTACTGCACTTTGCAACTGTCCCGAGCGCAACCGCCGAAGGCGGCGCGACTCGTCGCGGGGGCATCCGGAATGACTTTGCTGAGCGGAAGAAACTAACTTGCCATTGCCTGTCGGGTTGCTGATGCGGCCTTGATCATTGCGCCGACAGATTGGGAAATGTCTGGTACGCGCCCAAATCGGCCGTTTGGGCCAAGCCGTGCCGCCCCCGAAACCTGCCATTCCTCCGGATACTTGGTGCGTTGGGAGTACCGCTTCATCGACACTCCCATTTGACAGTCAGGCCAAGAGGACCTTCGATTCAGCTTTGAGGCGCGATGGCGATCGCAGAATGGTCTGTGGAGGCATCGACTGGAACACCCGCCTCCTTGCGTTCGGAATAGCGGTCGACAAGTTGCACCGCATGCGGACGCATCAGCACGGTGAAGCGGACCAGCTCCTCCATGACGTCGATGATCCGATCGTAATAGCTCGACGCCCGCATCCGGCCGTCTTCGTCGAACTCTTTGTACGCCATTGCTACCGACGACTGGTTGGGGATCGTGAACATCCGCATCCACCGACCCAACAGGCGCAGTGAATTGACGGCATTGAAGGATTGCGAGCCGCCGGACACCTGCATGACGGCAAGTGTCCGTCCTTGCGTCGGCCGCATCCCGCGCATCTGAAGCGGGAGGTGGTCGATCTGCATCTTCATGATGCCGCTGATCTGGCCGTGTCGCTCCGGGCTGCACCAGACCATGCCTTCGGACCAGAGCGCGTGCTCGCGCAGCTCATGCACGGCCGGGTGGTCGTCTCCGGCCACCTGATCGGGCAGCGGCAGGTCGCTGGGATCGAAGATCCGCGTCTCGGCGCCGAAGAACTGCAACAGGCGAGCAGCCTCCTCCACGGCGAGGCGCGAGAACGAGCGTTCCCTGAGCGAACCATAAAGCAACAGAATGCGGGGCGGAGGCTGGTCTGAGCCGAGGCCGGTGGCTGGACGCTCGAATGCGAACGCCTTGTCCAACGCCGGCAAATGGTCGGGGGCTGCGAGTTCACGCAATCTCATTCTCGAATACCTTTCTCAAGTCGGCTGCACGCCGCTTCATTTCGGCGGCAAAATGTCTGTTCGAACCTCGCCCGGCACGACTGCGGTCCACTTCTTCGCGGGACGATCGCAGGGCATCGCGGTCGAAGAACCGGGCGGCACTGACCGACCGCACAGGTATTTGGGCTCTAGGCCGGTCGATCCGCTGTCGGCGCAGAAGCCGTGCCGCCGCCAAGCGCGATCTGCATGTAGACGGTGTCGAGCCATCGGCCCGCCTTCCAGCCCATGCCTGTCAGTCGGCCGACGTGTTCGAAGGCGCAGGATCCGTGCAGCGCAACGGAAGCAGGTTCGCCGCCTCCGATCACAGCGACCATTTGCCGGAAGCCGTAAGTTTCCGCAGCATCAAGCAAAGCCGTGAGAAGTCGCTTGCCGATCCCGGAGCCCCGTCGATCATGCGCGATGTAGATGCTGTTCTCGCAAGCAAAAGCGTAGGCAGGACGATCTCGGAACTGCGTCGCGTATGCATAGCCGACAACTTCCGTTCCCTCGCAGGCGACGAGGAAAGGCCAATTCCGGTCGGTGATGGTCTCAATCTTGACGGTGGTCTCGGCAACCGTGGGCGGAACGATCTCATAGGTCGCCGTGCCGTGCAGTACGTGATGGGCGTAGATGGCAGCGATGGCTTCCGCGTCATCGACGGTCACGCTTCGAACAGAGATCGTCACTGGCGTACTCCAAGTGGGCTTTTAAGGTTCAACATGGCAGGCAAACGCTGGCCGGTTCGCTGCACTGCGGGCGCACTTACAGGAACGGGATTCACTCGCGTCCCGTCAGATGCAGGTCAGCTCAGCCAGCAGCGGCTCGTAGAGTTCGGTTCGACCCTGGCAGCAATCCTTGGCGAGAAAGACCATCACGCCGCGCAAGGAATCCAGGTTGGCGCGCTGAATTTGCTGTCGCCCGCGCTTTTCGGCGATGACGAGACCCGCCTTCACCATGACGGCGAGGTGCGTCGAAAATGTGCTCTGGCTCAGCCCAGATGCCTCGACCAATTCACCCGTGGAAAGCCCACCGGGCTCATGCCGGATCAACAGCCTGAAGGCCTCCAGTCGCGTAGGGTGCGCGAGCGCTGAAAGCAGAGCGAGGGCTTCTTCGGTGTTCATTCATCGTAATTTACCGATTGGATTGCGATCGTCAATATTGAATCGGAAATTCCCGATAAAAAGCCGGCCGGTGCCTCAGCTGTCGGCAGCCTCCGCCAGCGCCGAAGTGAGCAGCGCGGACACATCGCGTGCGGTTCGTGCAGCGCCCATCAGGGTCGCGGAGCCAGGCCCCGTCCAATCGCCGTATCCGGCCATCCAGAGGCGTTCCTCTTTGATCGAGCGATAGTCCTCAACGTGGACCCTGCCATCGGCCTCCACCACGTTCAGCGATTGCAGGTGGTCGAGCGCCGGCTTGAATCCGGTGCACCAGATCACCGCATCCACGGCTGTTTCCGATCCATCGGGCCAAACTACGCCTGTTGCCGTCATTCGGGTGAATGGCCGCACCGAGGAGAGGTCGCCGCGATCGCGCGCCGCTTTGACAGGAGGAACCATCACGATGTCGCCGACACCGCCGACAGGCTCTCCATCTGGCGGCCCTTTCATCCGAGCCACGGCCCTTTCGAAGAGTACCCGCCCGTCGACATCATCGGGAAGAAACAGTGGGTCATGTGTTGTAACCCAGGTCGCGCTGGCAATCGGAGCAATCTCCGCCATGATTTGCGCGCCGCTGTTGCCACCCCCGACAACCAGCACCGATTGCCCGGCATAGGCCTCCGGGCGGTTGTACAGCGCGGAGTGGACTTGCGTCCCCTCAAACAGATCGTGACCGGGATACTCAGGCACATAGGAGTGCGACCAAGTACCGGTCGCGCTGACAACGAAGCGAGCAAAATAGGGCCCATCCTCCGTCACAACCTCCAGATGAGCGCCGGACCGGCGGATGGTCTCTACGCGTACGGGCCTTTGGATGGGCAGCTTGTAGCGTTCCTCGTAGCGGCTCAGGTAATCGAGCACATCATCGCGGGTCGGATACCCCTTGTGTGAGGGCGGGGGCATCAGCCAACCGGGCAATGAACTGTATCCCGCTGGAGAAAACAGCCGCAGCGAATCCCAGCCATGCCGCCACGCGCCGCCAGGACCGGTTTCTGAATCGACGATCACGAAATCTGCCCCGGAACGGCGTAGATAATAGCCCAACGACAGCCCCATTTGCCCGCCGCCAACTATGACGATGTCGTGCGTTCTCATTCGGTCGCTCCCATTCCGAGGATCGAGGCAGTGCTGGAGAAAGCATTGGCGCCGCAGCAGCTTGCTTGAGCTCGCATAACTTTGAACGACGTGCATTCCTCTAAGGACCGCAATAGCACGGTGAATCCATATTTCCACGGTTTTGGAAATATCGATTGACGAGCCTTCGGCGCGCCCATATTTCGATAATCCTAGAAGGATCGACGAATCATGAATGACCTCAACTCCCAGGTGTGGGCAGTCGATGCATTGAGCGCTTTGGCGCATGAAACGCGCTTGTCCGTGTTCCGCATGCTGATCCAGGCAGGGCCGGAAGGCCATGTCGCGGGCGCCATTGCCGAGCGCGCGGGCGTGCCGCAGTCGACGATGTCCCACCACTTGAGCACGCTTGAGCGCGCAGGCCTCGTTCAATCCGAACGGGAAAGCCGCCTCATCCGCTACCGCGCCAACTATGCCGGAATGCAGCGGCTGCTCACGTTCCTCATGCAGGATTGCTGCCAGGGGGCGCCGGAGATGTGCTCGGACCTGATCGCCAAGATTCGCTGCGATACATCAGCTTGAGGGTGCTCCATGTCCGACAGAACCTACAACGTCCTGTTCCTATGCACCGGTAACAGCGCGCGCTCCATCCTGGGCGAAGCGCTCATGAACCAGCTCGGTGGCGATCGCTTCGTGGCGTACAGCGCCGGCAGCCAGCCCAAGGGCAAGGTTCACCCGATGGCTCTTGCGGTTCTCGATGAAATGGGGATCGACAAGCGGGGCATGTATTCCAAGAGCTGGGACGAGTTCGCGAAGCCCGGCGCTCCTAAGTTCGATTTTATCTTCACCGTCTGTGACAACGCCGCCGGTGAGACATGCCCGGTGTGGATCGGACATCCGATCACGGCGCATTGGGGTATTGAGGACCCGGCCGCAGTTGAAGGCGAAGGCCAGCGCGAGGCGTTCCTGAAGGCGCTGCGCTATCTTCACAACCGCATCTCGCTGTTCCTCACCCTCCCGCACGACAGCATCGACAAGATGGCGATGCAGCAAAAACTTCTCGAAATCGGCCAAAGCGAAGGTGCGAGCCTCAAAGCTGGAGCAAACAGTATGACCACCGACATCATCATCTACCACAACCCGGAGTGCGGCACGTCGCGCAATGCCCTCGCGATGATCCGCAATGCCGGCATCGAGCCGCACGTCATTGAGTATCTGAAGACGCCGCCCTCGCGCGCATTGCTGGAAAGCCTGATCTCGCGTGCGGCTATGACCCCTCGCGCGCTGCTTCGCGAGAAAGGCACGCCTTATGCCGAACTGGGCCTGGGTAATGCCGACCTCACCGATGCCGAATTGATCGATGCGATGATGGAGCATCCGATCCTTATCAACCGGCCGCTGGTCGTCTCACCGCTCGGCGTTAAGCTATGCCGTCCGTCCGAAGAAGTGCTCGACCTCATTCCCGCTGCGCAGCAAGGCGCTTTCGCGAAGGAAGACGGCGAACAGGTGGTCGATGCGGCCGGCAATCGCGTAGCTGGCTGAGCGAGCAGGACCCATGACCATCGAGCCCAAGCCGGAACGTCTCTCGTTCCTTGATCGCTATCTGACCCTCTGGATATTCCTGGCCATGGCGCTGGGCGTAGGCTTGGGCTCCGTGTTCCCCGGCCTACCAAAGACAATCGACAGCCTGTCTTGGGGGTCGACAAACATCCCCATCGCAATCGGCCTGATCCTCATGATGTATCCGCCGCTTGCGCGGGTACGGTATGAGGAACTGCCTCATATCCTCGACGACAAGCGCATCCTTGTGATCTCGCTCATCCAGAACTGGCTTATCGGACCAGTCCTGATGTTCGCCCTCGCGGTCCTGTTCCTGCGCGACAAGCCGGAATACATGACCGGCCTGATCCTGATCGGTCTGGCGCGTTGCATCGCCATGGTTATCGTCTGGAACCAACTTGCGAAGGGCAACAACCAGTACGTTGCAGCGCTGGTCGCGTTCAACTCGATCTTCCAGATCTTGTTCTTCAGCGTCTACGCTTGGTTCTTCCTGGCTTTCCTGCCGCCGTTGTTCGGGCTCGAAGGTAGCGTGATCGACGTGAGTTTCTGGACGATTGCCCAAGCTGTCTTGATCTACCTTGGCATTCCGTTCCTCGCCGGCTTCGTGACCCGAAAGGTGCTGACGAAGGCCAAGGGCAACGAGTGGTATGAGCACACGTTCCTGCCGAAGATTGGGCCCGTGACGCTGGTCGCGCTGCTCTTCACGATCGTTGCTATGTTCAGCCTCAAGGGAAGCGAAATTCTCGCGCTGCCCGGTGATGCCCTGCGCGTGGCGGTCCCGTTGACGATCTATTTCGTCGTCCAGTTCACGATCGCGTTCTTCATGGGGAAGCTCGTCGAGAGCGATTACCCGCGCACGACGGCCGTTGCCTTCACAGCGGCAGGCAACAACTTCGAACTCGCCATCGCGGTTGCCATTGCGGCTTTCGGGCTTTCGTCGCCGGTTGCGTTCGCTGCAGTGATTGGGCCGCTGGTCGAGGTGCCGGTCCTGATCCTGCTGGTCAATGTTGCCTTCTGGTTTGGACGGCGCTGGTTCCCTGACACTGTGCCACAGCGGGCGCGCGCGTCCACCTGAGCCTGAGTTCGCGAACTGTTGTCTGCGCCGAGATCTCTCAACGATAGCCCTCTCGGCACAGACACAGCAGTTGCGCCTGCTCGACATCACTTCGCCAACGGCAGCTTTCTTCGTTTTTCAAACCAGAACCGGTCGGACAGCAAGCGGCCCATCGCGGTCATTTACATGCGAGATACCCGTTCAAGCTGCTGGTCGCAGGCAGGCTGTTGATTGAGAGAATTTTTCGTCGAGCGATGGGCCCAACCAAAATCCATCAAGCGTTGTGCAGGGCAGGATCAGTGCTGCGCAAGCGGGGAGGGTTCTAAACTGAATCTGCGTTCAATGGGTATCCCGCCCGTGACGGGCTCGCGTCGCCATGTAGCGTAGAGCGAATTGAGCGTGCAACGTGGCGTCGATTGTAATGTCCTCAGGGCTCGCTCGCATCATGAGCTGGCCGCCCCTGGTTTTGGCAGCATTGAACGCAATTGCCGGATTTCCGCCTCTTTGGCTTCCAACGCAGCCTCCAGCATGATGATACGATTGAGCAACTGGTTGATCACGTTGCGCAGCTCGGCCTTACCGCTCGTGATTTGTGGTTTGGCCTTCGGCGGCTTCGGAGCTTCATCTAACAAAGCGAGAAGTTTGGAGCATCGATAGGCCGTCGCTCGACTGACCCCCGCCTCGCGGGCAACATTGGTTATGCTCAGCTTGCCATTCGTCGCGGTGCCTTTGCCGTCGCGCAAGCGGTTATAGGCGTCAAGCAGCGCGACGGTGGTTTGCGATTTTCGGGGAGGGTTCGCTTTCCTCGTCATCGTTCGACCTGTTCCAGCAACTGTCTGTAAATAACGATCTGTGCCTCAATGGCGTGTTTCTGGATCGGGCTGATGTTCTTGCTATTTTTCATGGTCTCGGCATCTGCGATGCATGATTGCAGAGCCAGCACATGCCGCCTCGCCACCACGCTGTTCGGACAACGAGCAGGCTGGCACCTCGTAAATGCCGGCTGCACCTCAGCTCCTTTCACCTTCAAGCAGAGGGCGTGGTCGGCATAGAAGAAGCAGTCGTTGATATAACCCGGATGAAGCGTGACGGCAGTGTTTGAAAGCATTTTTGCGCGGCGCCGATCATCAACGACCGTGCCGGGCAGATCACCAATCTTGCTCCTGATGCTTGTAAATTCGGCGACGAGTTTCGAGCGCATGGGGCCGCCTGGATTGATCCCTGCCTTCCAGTCCTCGTACATCTCGACGATATCGCTGAGCTGAGCGAGGCGACGTTCCTCTTCGATCTCCGAACGGAAGCCGGATTGGGAAGTGCCCGCAT
>NZ_NOIW01000011.1:0-90092 GCF_002708645.1 Sphingobium sp. IP1 | reverse complement strand
CGCGTGTCGCGCTCGCTCCGCATCGACCGGCGCGGCACCCATCGGGCATGGCGCACCGCCGCCCGGTCCGGCTCGCTGGCGGGCGCGGCGATGCCGTCGCATCGCCTGCGCACCCGCTGCGCCTCGCTCGGTCCCGGGACGCCCTCCATGACCGTCGCCCGGCACGGCTCGCTCGCGTCACGGCGATCCCTGCGGATCGCCCGTTCGCTACGCCTCGCCGGTGCCGATCGCACCGCGCACCACAGCCGCGCCGGCTCGCTCGCATCGCGGCCACACTTGCGCGTGTCGCGCTCGCTCCGCATCGAGCGGCGCGGCACCCATCGGGCATGGCACACCGCCGCCCGGTCCGGCTCGCTGGCGGGCGCGGCGATGCCGTCGCATCGCCTGCGCACCCGCTGCGCCTCGCGCGGTCCCGGGACGCCCTCCATGACAGCCGACCGGCACGGCTCGCTCGCGTCACGGCGACCCCTGCGGGTCGCCCGTTCGCTACGCCTCGCCAGTGCCGATCGCACCGCGCACCACCAACGCACCCGATGCCGGGATGCCGGGTCGATCACGGTCCTTCGGACCGACAATCCTGAACCGACCAGCGCGACCCTGACGGGTCGAAGAGCAGGGGGATCGGGAATGCGGTTTCAATCGGGAGACAAGCCCATGTCGATCACATTCTCGCTCGCAGTCCAGCAGCGCGCCGTCGCCAAACCGGCCATCATCACCGCTCGCCAGCTCGCCGCGTTCCGCGCCTTCGCTCGCGAGCGTGGTGAACTCATCGAGGACGACGATGATGACCCGCTTGTCAGCGCCAGTTTCGAGGCCCGCGTATGTCCATGGTCGCTCGCATCGATCTGCGCCCTGTTCGATCATGACGAAGCCGTCATAGCCGTGGTCGAGGAAGCGCAGTTTCGCGGCCTTACCATCCGGTTCTGGCGCGACGATGCGACCCGCTCCATCCGCATGTGCGTCGGTTCCTCACCCGACGGCGCAGCCGAAATCGATCTCTCCAACCAGAACGGTTACGCCGTTCTCGAGGCGATGGGTCTTGGCACCGAAGCGTGCGGCGACATTCCCCTCGACGATCTGCGCGCGCGGCTCGGAAAACCCGACATCCGCAAAGCCATGACCGACAATGGCCTGCACAGCTATCTCGATCGTCTCGACAGGATTGCCGCGACCTCCACGGTCGCCGACGATGTACGCATGGTCTGGGGTTAGCCTCCCTCCACGGTCCCTGCGTCGGGGGTGCCGGACATTCGTCCGGTGCCCCTTTTTTCTGCCTGCATGGCACAAGATCCGTGACAATCTTTGCCTCTGCAAAATGGGGGAGGGCCTGACGGCCGCTCCCCCATCATTTTGCCTGTCGGGCTTGAGGCCCGACACAGCGCCGACCGACTTACGCGGTCAGGCGCTTGAGCGTCTCTGTCGCCCCGAGTTTTCGGATCGCTTCGAGGATGCCGGTAAACTGCGCGCTGTCGGCCTTCATCAACCCCGACTTCTCGACCTCTTTCAGCCGGTCGCTTCGCTCCCGTTCGGCAAGCTGCTTGCGTCGCTCGCTCAACCGCTGTTCCTCCGCCTCAAGCTGCTTGCGTTCCTGCTCGATACTCCGTGCCATGGGACATGCCTTTTCTGATCGTGTGACCAGCCTCCACGACACAGGATGCCAGCGTGCCGACGACGACACAATAGCACGCAGCATCATCTCCATATGGAGCCACCATCTCGCTCGCTGATCCGGTCTTGACCGGACCAGCATAAGGGCGACGGACACTGGCCTATGGCCAGGTCCGTCGTGGGGCGGAATTGCTCCGCGAAACCCCGTCCCGACGATCCCGAGGATGATTGCCTGCGGCGCTTCCCTGCCGGAATCGGAGCCAACGATCGGACAACATCCCCTGATGCCCCGACAACCACCGATAGTCCCTAGAGATTTGCACACCCTATGCGGCAGGCCGCAGGTTAAGACATTGAAATATCGACCGTTTGCATACGCTTGCCTGTTTGCATGTGCAAACGCCTCACGACACCCACGCTAACTACTTGTCTTTGCACGATAAGTTCTGTTTGCAATTTAGCTACACGTTATTGCTGGAAACCCCCTGCAAATCGCGGTATCTAAGAGGCTCGGAAGCCCCACCATCCACTTGACCGTGGGTGGTACATGTCTAAGTCAACCATAGCTTTTCGGCTTTTGCCGAGTGAGTTGGCGGCACTGGATCAGATCGCTGCAAAGCGAGGCTGTTCCCGGTCCGAAGCCGCTCGCTACGCTCTCATGTTCGGCATCAGATTTGCCGAGGCGGACCATAGCTTCAATATCACCCGCGCCGTGCTCGTCCTCGAGTACATGCAAGCGGCGATCGACGTCATCATTACGCGCGATCACGGTGACGTCGTCCCACAGCTCTTAGCAGCCGCAAAGCAACGCCTGGAGACCTTCCATGCGTAGCAACGACATCCGCTTCAACGGCCAGGCCGCGACCGTCAAACATCACTCCGCACGCGGACGGATCACCCGAAATTCGGGCAACTTCACGCGCGGATCACAGCTGCTCGCCAGCCAGTACAAGATGACGTGGGCCGGCATCCAGGTGCCCATCTGGATCTGGCTCGGAACCTTCATCGTCCTCTTCAACATTTTCGTCTGGCTGGGGCTTGCCGAACATGAGTTCCAGCTGGACCTCATGAAGCTCTATTCCGCCGTCTGGACATGGGTCGGCGCGGACAAGTTCCACCTCATCAACCTGACCCTTCCCAGCGGCATCGTCACCAAGGTTCCGATCGGTTACGTCCCCTACGAACCCCATGTCGTTCACGCATGGGCGAAGACCGTCAAAATCTTCCTGACCACGCTGGTCATGTCCGTCTTCATTGCCGCGCCGCTCATCATGTGGTTCATCATGTGGGCCAACAAGCGCGGGCGCGACATGCTCCAGGAGCGCCACAATCGCGGCGCGATGCTCGTCGAGAACGATGTTCTCCTCAATGCCGTGCGCGCCCACAACGCCAAAAACTTCCGCAAGGAATGCGCCGAGCACGACCCGCCATTCGATCCCGCACGCGTCGCCAAGGCGCCGGTCATCGATCGCGTAGACCAGGGCATCCATGTGCCCTACCGCATCGCCGGCATCCCCTATCCATGGAGGCTCGAACAGAGCCATACGATGCTCATCGGCACCACCGGCACCGGCAAGACGACGCAGTTGCGCAGTCACGTCTCGCAGATCCGTGCGCGCGGCCACCGCGCCGTCATCTTCGACCTTACCGGCGCCTTCGTCGAAAGCTTCTACGATCCCGAAACCGACGTCATCCTCAACCCCATGGACGAGCGCTGCGCACCGTGGACGCTGTTCGATGAATGCCGCAACTATGCTGATTTCGTGTCGGCCGCCGCCGCGCTCATTCCCTCCCATCCCGAGGACAAGGAACCCTTCTGGCAGAACGCCGCGCGCATGCTCTTCATCGAGATGTGCCTGAAGCTTCAGGAAGATGGCGAAGGCAACAACGCCGCCATCGCCCACCACCTGATGCAGGCCGACCTCAAGAAGATCCACGCCAAGCTCGAAGATACCGTCGCTGCCCCGCTGACGACCGAAAAGGCGGCGCGGATGGCAGAGTCCATCCGCTCCGTCCTCAACGTCAACGGACAGGCGCTTCGCTTCATGCCGGACCCGGTCAAGGGCGGGCCTCCGGCCTTCTCGATCCGCGACTGGATCGCGACCGACAATCGCGACGGGTCGATCATGTTCATCACCGGCTCGTACAACGATCTGGAGATGACCCGCGGGCTCTTCACGCTGTGGATCGACCTCGCCGTCAACAACCTCATGCGCCTGCCCAAGACACGCGATCTGCGGACCTGGTATCTCTTCGACGAGGTCCACGCGCTCCATGCGCTACCGGGCATCGAACATGGCCTCCAGTCCGCCCGCAATTTCGGCGGTGCATTCGTCCTTGGCATCCACTCGTTCGACAAGCTGGTCGCCACCTATGGGCTCCAGAACGCGACCGCGCTGACGGGCCTTGCGCGCACCAAGCTGATCCTCGCCACCGCCGACCGCACGACCGCCGAAAAATGCTCCGAGTTCATCGGCAATCGCGAAGTGCGCCAGATGGATGAAGCCTACAGCTACGGCTATAACAATACCCGCGATGCCTCGACGCTGACGCCGCGCACCGCGATCGAACCGCTCGTCCTGCCCGACGACATCAACAATCTCCCCTCGCTGCACGGCTTCGTCAAATTCCCCGACGGCTTTCCCGCCTCGCGGATCGAACTGAAGATACGCTCCTATCCCGAGATCGCCCCAGGCGCCGTTCCCCGGAAGGACTTCAAGCCGACCGAATACGTCTCGCCGCAGGACCGGCGACGCCGGAACGAAAGCGCGGATGAGGGGGGTGAAGGTGGGCGTGAGCATACGCCCACGCGGCCCGTGGGAGGCGTGGAAGAGCGCGAGGAAGAAGAGCAACAGAAGACGCAGTCTGAAGCTGGTCATGCCCGGAGCGAAGCGGAGAAGGCGGCAGCGGCGATGGAGGTGATCGCCGCACCGCCGGTCGTGGTGGATCAGATCCAGATCGCACAAGCGAACAAAGCAGCCGGCGGAACAGAACCCGGGCAGTCGGCTGATGGCAGGACGGCGTCCAATGCCGAGACCGCGCGCGGAACCCACGGCCAGCTCAACCTCGATGCGAAACTGACTGGCATGGGGATGTCACTCATCGATAACCGCACAGCTGCGCAGGGTGCCGAACAGACACGATCGAACCCCGACATGCACAGTCATGAAGGTCCGTCGAACCGTTCCGATGGCGACCGGCATGAGGACCAGTCGACGCGCGAACTGCGCGACGGGTTCGCGACCGATCGCACCGAGGACCATCATCATCGTCATCACGGGCATGACCGCTCGCCCGAGATCGACGATGACATGGACCCGGAAATGTAACCGATGCTCTCGGTCGCTTCCGTCAAATCGGCCTCGGGCGCGGCGAACTATTTCGCCAAGGACGACTATTACACTGCCGAGCATGCCTCCGAGGCGACCGCGTGGGGCGGGGAGGGGGCGGCAGCGCTCGGTCTGTCGGGCGAGGTCACCAAGGAGGACTTCGAGAAGATCCTCAACGGCGAAATGCCCGACGGGGAAAAGGTCGGGCAGGTCCAGAACCGCCAGTCCGGTGTAGACCTGACTTTCTCGATGCCCAAGTCGGCCAGCGTCATGGCCTATGTCGCCGGCGACGCCCGCGTTCTCGCCGCGCATATGAACGCCGTTCGTGCGACCATGGGATGGGTCGAGAAGACCTTTGCCGAAGGGCGGACCTACGAGCATTCCAGGCATGGCGACGCTGTGCGAACCGGCAATCTCGTCTATGCCATGTTCCAGCACGACACGAGCCGTGCGCTCGATCCGCAGGGACATATCCACGTCCTCGTCGCGAACATGACGAAGATGGCAAACGGGGCCTGGCAGGCGCTGCACAATGGCCAGCTGTGGAAGAACAACACCACCATCGGCGCGGCCTATCATGCCCAGTTCCGCGCCGAGCTGGCAAAGATTGGCTATGAAACCAGCATCACCGGCAAGCACGGCCAGTTCGAGATCAATGGCGTGCCCAAAGCCGTCATCGAAGCCTTTAGTCAGCGCCGCACCGAGATAGCGGCCAAGGCGGCTGAACTGGGGATCACCAATCCCAAGGCAATCGACCGGATCACGACCAATACCCGCGACGCAAAATTGAATGTCGAGGACCGCGATGCCTTGCGCGCGGAATGGCGTGATCGGGCAACCGCGCTCGGGTTCGACGGAAAGGCGCTGGTCGATGCCGCCCGGGATCGTGCCGGTCTTGACAGGCCGGATACCCGGCTCGGCACGATGGAACGGGTCGGTGCGGTGATCGAGACTATTCGCGAGACACTCGGAGAGATGTTCCGCCCCGGCGATCCGCTCGTATCCAGAGGTATCGAGCGGCTACGTCTTTCGCCCGTCGAGATTCGCGCTCAGCATGCTGTTGCATCCGCGATCCGTATCCACGCCCAGCGTGAAGCGGCGTTCGAAGTATCCGCCGTCGCCCGAACTGCGCTCGATCTCGGTCTCAAGGGCGTCACCGCCAGTCATATCGATGCCCGCGTCTCCGAACTGATCCGTAATGAGCAGCTGATCCCCGGCAAGTCGGACCGGATCGATGATTTCGTGACCCATGTCACGACGCCCGAGGCGCTGGCGACCGAGCGCGGTATCCTTGCCGAGATCGAGCGCGGGAAAGGCGAGGGGCGCGTGATCGTCCCTGCCGATGTGGTGATCGACCGCATCAATGCCGCCTCGGGCGACAAACAGCTTAACGAGGGGCAGATGGCCGCCGCCACCATGGCGCTCATCTCGCGCGATCGGATCGTTGCCGTGCAGGGCGTGTCGGGCGCGGGCAAGTCGACGATGCTTGCGAGCGTCGCGCGCAATGTCGAGCAGGAAGGCGGCAAGGTCGTCGGCCTGGCGCTCATGAAAGCCACCGCCGACCGGCTCGGCGCCGAAACCGGCATCGAGAGTCGCACCGTCTCCTCCTTCGTCCACAGCTATGCGCGCCATGCGCTCGCAGGGAAGGGCGCAGGCTATGACGGCGCGCGTGACGCGCTCGCCGGCACGACGATCATCCTCGACGAAGCCTCGATGGTCGGCTCCGAACAGATGAAGCACCTCGTCGGCATCGCCAATGCGCTCGGCGTCGATCGCTTCCTGATGATCGGCGACCGCCAGCAGATTACCGCGGTCGATGCCGGCAAGGCCTTCGCGATCGCACAGGCCGGCGGGATCACGCTGGCGCGGATGGACGAAAACCTGCGCCAGCGCACCGACCAGCTGCGCACGGTCGCTGCGCTCACCAACCTCGGTCAGGTGCGCGAGGCGATGGCGGTGCTCGGCGACAAGGTCACGGCCAACCCCGAGCATGTGAAGGCGGCCGCAGAGCATTGGCTGGGCCTTACGCCCGAACAGCGCGAGACGACGGCCATGTTCTCGTCGGGCCGGGTCGCGCGCGCCGAACTCAATGTGCGCATCCAAGACGGGCTTGCCGCCGAAGGGGCGATCAAGGGCGAGGGCGTCGCGATCGGCGTCCTCGACAAGATCAACATTACCCGCGAGGAACTGCGCTACGCTCACAGCTACAAGCCCGGCCAGGTGCTGGACATCCCGAAAGCCGTCAGGGACCTCGGCCTTGGACCGGGCACCTACGATGTCATCGGCGTCGACCACAAGGGACGCGTCCAGGTGCGGATCGGCTCGCGTGTGCGCAGCTTCGACCCGCAGCGCATATCGCCCCTCGACAAAAGCGATGCGATGCAGCTCGCGCAACGCGAGCAGATCCGGCTGCACGAAGGCGACAAGATCCGCTGGACGAAAAACGATCGCGATCGTGGCCTCAACAACAACGATATCGCCCGCGTCATCTCGGCCGACAAGGCGGGCATCCGCGTCGAGGCGAGCGACGGCACGATCCACGATCTCAAGGCAGGCGATCCGATGATGGAGCGGATCAGCCTTGCCTATGCGCTCAACATGCACGCGGCGCAGGGCATCACGACCGACACCGCGATCGCGGTGATGAGCCACAAGGAATCCAACCTTTCCAACCAGCGCCTGTTCAACGTGACCGTGACCCGCGTCCGCGACGATATCCAGCTGTTCACCGACGATCGCGAAAAGCTGACACAGGCCATCGAGCGCAACGAAGGCAACAAGACATCGGCGCTCGAGACCGTGGGCGAACTTTCGGTCGATCCGGCGCGGGGCGTCGCCGGCGCGCAACCCGCAGCAACGTCGAACGAGCCGTTCAACCCCTCGCTTCCGCCGGACCTCGATCGCGCTCCGGAAAAGCTTGGGAGCAATGCCGAAGTAGCCAACAAGGACAACTCTCTCGGTAAAATCGATATCCGCACCGACCCCTCACTCGACCTTACCAAACATAGGGTAATCGTAGAGCCCAAAGCGCCGGAACTTCCCTTCCCTGAAAAAGACATCGGACTGGAACTGTGATGGCGCTCATGCTCATTTCTGTCCTTGCCCTTGTCGCCCTCGGAATGTGGTGGATCGGTCTGTCTGCCCGCTATCAGGCCCCGCAGCCGCCCGTATATGTGTCCAAAGCCGCTCCCGCACCTCGGATACAGCGACGCGCTTCCAAGGCACCCCGCGCGCGTTCAGCAGGGCAGGTCGGCAACCATCCTTCGGTAAAGTCGGTCTCTTCGCGGGCCATCACGATCGAGATGCCTCTCCCTCGACGGGAACCCGGCCCCTTCGAGACCGACCTCGACCTGCCTCGATGCCACCATCTTCCGCTCGCGTTCGACACCGGCCTGTCGTCGCTCAATCCCTACACCGGCCTCGACGACGATCCCTTCGGCGATCCCGAAATCGAGCGCCTTCTCGAACGCTATCTGCCGCAGCAGCGCAGCCGGTTTCACGACGCCGCCCCCCACCGAAAGGAGTCAAGACCATGACCGCCGCCCCGCTATCCTTCGAACAGGTCATCGCCAGCAAACACTGGCATCCCTGCAACCTCGACACCAACACCATGACCCAGTGCATCCAGCAGGCGAAGCATGAGGACGCTCTCGACTGGGGCGGCGAAACCCTGGCGATGGCCGCGATCTTCGGCCTTACCTACGCCGTCCTCATGCCGCTCGGCCGCTTCCTTCGCTCAAGAGCGATGCAAGAGAGGGGAGGCGGGGTCCATGCGCGCTGATTACCCGCTCTCCTTCCAGAGAGAATGCGAACCCGCGCGCCCGCTGTTGACGATCGCGACCGTCCAGACCGCTTCGGCCGACCGGCTTCGCACGGTCCGAAACGGCACGGGCGACCGCCTCGCCATCCTGGGCGATGGCGACGCGTTCACCGCGCTTGCCGACCAGACCCGCGATGTCCTGATCGATCCGGCGCTCGGCAACTGGGACTTTTTTGCCGATCATCCGAGCGACTATGCCAGATCCTCCGCGATCGAAGCGTTCCTGCCGGTCGAAAACGTGCGCGGCACAGCCTTCACCTATGCCGCGCGCTACGTCCTGCTGCGCGCAATCACCCATATCGGCAATGAGCCGGCAGAGACGCTCTCAGGGGTCCGCCGCCTAATCCATGCGCTGCCCGCCAGCGCGATCGCCGAGGTCGCAGGTCACGATCCGTCGTGTCCGCAGGCACTGCGCTGGGGGGAGACCGTGCGCGCAACCGTGATGACCGGCATTGCCGGCATCGCAGACCGCACGCCAGGCATCGCTCCCGTGTCGATCGCCCGGTGGCTGGCCGGGCCTTCGACCGTCATTCTCTTCGTGCGTCGCGATCCCGGGCGTCCCGCTTACGAAATCAGCGCGATCGAGGTGGCGCTACGCGACCATGCAATGCTGTCGGGATTTTCGACGCATCGCAGCGACGACGAAGCGCGGTCAACTGACTGCCGCCCCGATCATGCGCGGAACCCCGCACATCGTCACGCCCCGACCGGCTCCGCGCGCCGGCGAGGCGATCAGTCAGGAGCATCGACATGAGCAACTGGGAATTTGAGGAAATGGGCGAGTTCGGCTCGGACGCCGACGCCGACCGCTGGGCGAAGCGCAACAACCTCGCCCCGCAGGATGTCCGCATCCGCCGCAAGGGGGATGGGGTGGAGCTCGAGGTCCGGCGCTCGGCCCTCGGCGATGGCGATACCCGCCACGATGACCGTCGCGACGGCCGACGCAACGGCTTCTTCTGACAATCGGCCAGAACTGGAGAACAGCATCATGAAACTGAAAATTATCGCCGCGCTGAGCCTTGCCGCTCTCTCGGCCGCCATGCCCGCAGCGGCGAGCGCGCAATCGGCAACGCCCATCCTCGTCGCCATGTCGGCCTATGTCGGAGAGCGGGCTGGAGACGACGCTGCGACGCAGATTGCGGCGAAGAAGGCACATTATGCCAGGCATCGCCATCATAAGGGCAAGTGCAAGGATTGCGCCGACTGCCCCGATTGCAAGGATTGCGACGAAGCGGCCAGGAAAGTCGTGACGCAGGAAGAGCGCGCGGGGATCTGCGATCCCTTGGCCCACGCCAAAAAGGATAAGGCCGGTGCTTGAGCGCGTCTGCCTGTTCGCCGTGACGGCCGCGCTTGCGGCCGTCACACCTTCCATCGCCTTCGCGCAAAAGCTTGGCCAGGGCGGGACGGGCGTCGACGAGACGACGCAACTGCCCCAATGCCCGGTGCCGCTCGGCGTCGCAGCGCTCGTAGAAACGAAAGCTGCGGACCCCGCCGACGCCCTTTCCCCGCAATTGCAGGCACTGATGCGTATGGCGGAAATGCAGAATGGCGGATCGACCGCCCGCGTCGATGCCCTTCCTCTGGTCAAGCTCATGATCGCACGTTCGAACTGCTTCCGCGTAGCCGATCGCGGGGAGGCTTTCAGCGCGCTCGAGCGGGAGCGGGCGATCGCCGGCGCGACCGCTGCCACCCGGCCCGTTACCAAAGCTGATTATCTGATCGAGGTGAAGGTGGTCTATTCCGATGCCAAGTCCCGCGAGTCCGGTGGCGGCATCGGGGGTGTCTTCGGCGGTGCGGTCGGCCTAAAATCCAAGACGCTCGAAAGCCAGGTCCTCATGACCCTGGTCGACGTCAACACCGGCATCCAGGAGGCGGTCGCCAGTGGCTCGGCGCGCAAGAAAGACGTCGGTGTGATCGGTGGGGGTGTCCTGCTCGGGCTTGGTGTAGGCGCTCTGGGCGGCAGCTATGCCTCGACCGACATCGGCAAGATCACCACGCTTGCGACCCTCGATGCCTTCAGAAAGCTCATCGGGGACGCACGGCCGCGCCTTGAGCCAAGGCTCGTGCCTGCGACGCCGCCTGCTGCCGCACCGTCCACGCCGACGACGCAGCCGCTTCCCTCCAGACCGCAATGACCGGGAAATGCGATGATCGCTAAGAAATCGATCCAGACGGTTCAGACGTCATGAACATGATGGCCGGCTTCGGGCTTACACCCTGTCCCTACTGCCATCGTGCGATGATGCCGTGGGAGCCCGGTCACCGCATCCACCGTTGCGAGACATGCCGGCGACCGCTGGTGCTTTTCCGGCTGCTTTTCCAGAGCCGGACGTGGAGGATCGCGCCGCTTGCGGCCGTAATTCACGCCGGTGCCGCACTCGCACTCATACTGGGGGTGGGCACGGCCATCCTGCTCGATGCACCGCCGGCATGGCTGGTGTTCGCGGTCGCGCTGCCGATCGCCGCCCTCGGGGCGATCGACATAGCCGATGGCTGGCTTGCCTGTCGCACGGGCATCGGACGGCTGTTCCTGAAAATCAGGCGCGGACGTGCTGCACGAACAATCGGCATGCTACGCATTGTCTTCGGTCTCGCTGGATGCGCGGTTGCCGTGATCGGCATCATGCTGTTCGGTGAAATACACGGCGCGCCATTAGGCTCGGCTCCGCCTCCCGACGTTCAAACCACAAGACCATGAACCCTGAGCGGCCTCCCGCGCCCACGTCGCCGTCCCCGGATGCCTCAGCAGTTCCGGTTCGGATCACTGGCCTTTTTTCGTCGATGTTAGCGCTGATCCCGTCGCTGGCGATCGTCTGTGGCGCGTTCCTCTACTTTGCGGGCTACAGTTACATCGACACCTACCTGTAGGCGCTTGCAATCGTAGCGGCGTCTGCTCGCAAACAGCCGGTTTTCCTGCTCACGCTATCTGCCACTGGCGGGTGGCATCCTGCTCGAATTATCTGCCAATGTGCTCGCCATTATCCGGCGCTACTCGCAAACGGGGCGTCGTGCTCACGCTTTCTGCCAATGGGTTCTCCAAACCCGTCGCCGGCAGGCGCTTTTGAGAAGCAGGTTTTCAGAACAGTTTTGACAAGCAGCGGGCCGCAGAAATGCGTTGCGGTCATGGGCCGCCGGCAAGGTCGTCAGAAAGGAAGGTTTTCGCGAACAGCGGGCGGCGCATGGAACGGGCACAGATATACGTTTACGGCCCGAAGCAGTGAACCGCTCTGGCCGCGATCGTCCCGTTTGGGATCCAGTTTCGGGAAAGCTCAGGGTTTCCCAAAACCTCAATAACAGCATGAAGCGGGAATACGATCGCAGCTTGATTGCACCCGTCCACCAGCGATAGCGGTGTCACAACCGTTCGGTTGTGACACCTCAGGTGCGGCAAGCATTACAGCGGCTGAGCCTCGCCCAAGCAAGACTTTCGCTTTGGGAACAAATCGGAATCTTGGCTGTTTATGGCCAATCGGCCGGCGCTTCGGGGCATGCCTCCCTCTAGCGCCCGAGATTTAATGGCTGACCCGACCCCTGAAACGCCGAAAGGCGCACCGCCCCTCATCTGGCAGGTGCCGCCAATCACGATATGACGGACGACAGCAACAGCATCTTCTTCGCGGCGGTGAAGACGACGCGGATGCCGATGATCGTCACCGATCCCAATCTGCCCGACAACCCGATCGTGTTCGCCAACCCGGCGTTCATGAACATGACGGGCTATGGTTGGAACGAGTTGGTCGGTCGGAATTGCCGGCTGCTGCAAGGCCCAGACACCGACCAGGACACGATTTCCGAGCTGCGCCGCTCGATCGAGCAGCGGCGCGAAACCGCCGTTGAAATCTTGAACTACAAAAAGAATGGCGCGGCATTCTGGAACGCGCTGTTCATGTCGCCGGTCTTCGACAGCGAAGGCAAGCTGATCTACTATTTCGGCTCGCAGCTCGATGTAACGCGCAGGCGCGATGCTGAGGAGGGCTTGCGACAGGCTCAGAAGATGGAGGCAGTCGGTCAGCTCACTGGGGGCGTGGCGCACGACTTCAACAACCTGCTGACCGTGATCCAGGGCTTCGCCGATGTCGTCCTCAACAACATGGAGCGGGGCGGTGACTTCGACTTCCAGAAGGGCGCACGGTCGATGCGCGCGATCCTTCAAGCCTCCGAGCGCGGCGCGACACTGACCCAGCAGCTCCTTGCGTTCTCGCGCAAACAGAAGCTTCAAGGTCGCGTGGTCAACCTTGTTGATTTGGTGGATGAAATTCGCCCGTTGATCGAGCGAACCGCCGGCGGCCTCATGTCCGTCACGATCAGGCATCAGGAAACCACCTGCAACGCCAGGATCGATCCAACGCAGGCCGAGCTGGCGATCATCAACATCCTTCTCAACGCGCGCGACGCCATGCCGGACGGCGGCAAGGTGACGATCGAGGTCAGAAACCGCTCCGTTGAAAAGGGCGAGCATGGCTTCGGCGAACTGGAGCCCGGCAACTACGTCATGGTGACGATCACCGACGAGGGCACGGGCATGTCGCCGGAAGTGCTGACGCGAGTCACCGAGCCCTTCTTCACGACCAAGGATCAGGGCAAAGGCACCGGGCTTGGCCTGTCGATGGTCTATGGCTTCATGAAACAGTCCGGGGGCACGCTCAGACTCTATTCCGAGGAAGGCCACGGCACGACGGTCAGGATGCTGTTCCCGTGTGAGGATGCCAAGGCCGAGCCACAGGGTTCGAAACCGCCTCGCCAGATGGATGACAAGCGGGGCAACGAAACCGTGCTGGTGGTCGAGGACCAGATTGACGTCGGCGACTATGCCGAGACGGTGCTGTCGGAGTTCGGCTACACCGTCCTGCGTGCCGACAATGCCAGCCAGGCGCTGGAACTGCTGGACGGAGCGGGCAAGATCGATCTCTTGTTCAGCGACCTCATCATGCCCGGCGGCATGAACGGCGTAATGCTGGCCCGCGAGGTGAAGCGTCGGCGCCCGAATATGAATGTCCTGCTGACGACCGGCTATGCCGAGTCCTCGATTGAGCGGGTCGATGCGCGGGGGGCCGAGTTCGAGTTGATCCAGAAGCCGTACAAGCGCACGGAGCTGGCCACAAAGGTCCGGCAAGTCATCGACGGTCCGACCGGCGTCGGTACCCACGGAGCATAATGATCGAGAGCTATTACCGCGATCAGGCGGCGATATGTGCGCTAGAGGCCGGTAGTTCATCCCTTCCCCGCGTCAGGGAACGTGTCGCTCGCGCGCAGGAAGCATGGCTAAAGATGGCCGACCGGGCCGCGGCATCGGCCCGGATCAAGGCTGTGGGACGGACTTGATCGTGTCGATTGCCGCCGTACCCGCAACAAGATAGCCTGTTCCCGCTTTGGACCGAGAACCGCTACACTCTACCCCTATATCCCCCTTCACGCCGCCCCCCAAGGTTCAAGCGGCGATCGATGCCTATGCGGCCGGGCTCAATGCCTGCGATCCGATGCAGACCGGCTTCAAGATGACGCCGGTTGCGATGGTGGTCAGCGATCCGACACTTCCCGACTGCCCGCTAATCTACGTCAACGCCGCCTTCGAGAAGCTGACGGGATTCCCGGCCGTTGAGGTCTTGGGTCGCAATTGCCGCTTCATGCAGGGGCCGTTGACCGATCCCGACGACGTGACCCGCTTGAGGGTGCGATCGAACGGCGTGAACCGATCGAGCTGGATCTTCTCAACCACCGGCGTGACGGGACGCCTTTCTGGAACCGTCTGATGGTGGCGCCGGTGTTCTGCGAGGACGGGAGCCTGCGCTATGTTGTCGCATCCCAGATCGACGTGACGGTGGAGCGGCACCGCGTCCTGCAACTGGAACAGGACCGTGAGGCGCTGGCGGCCGAGGTGGCGCAGCGGGACGCGGACCTGGCCGCGCACAATGCGCGGTTGCGGATGGCGTTGCAAGCCGGCGGCCTCGGCACCTGGACGCTTGACCTTCCCGAGCAATTGCTGACCGCGTCGTCGGGCTGCAAGCGCGTGTTCGGGCGCCCTATGGGTGAGCCGTTCACCTATGAGGAACTGCTGGCGGCGATCCATCCCGAGGACCTGCCCGATATGCAGGCGGCGGTCGGACGCACGATTGAGCAGAACGAACCCTACAACATCGAATATCGCATCCTGGCGCCATCCGGCGAACAGCGATGGGTGTCGATCCAAGGTGAGCTTCAGCATCGGGCGGACGGAACGCCGCTCGCCATGACCGGCTTCTCGACCGATATCTCGCAGCGCAAATTCGCTGAGGAACACCGTGCCGTTCTCGCACGCGAGCTGACGCATCGGGTCAAGAACACGCTGGCGACCGTCAATGCCGTCGTCAGCCAGACTATCCGGCAAGCGACTTCGCTTGATGACGCGGCGACCACGGTGTCCGCCCGCATTGCCAACCTGGGAGCAGCGCAGGAGCTGTTGATCCAGGATGAAGTCGAAGGCGCGGCGATCGGCGACATCGTCGATAAGGCTCTGCTTCCGTTCAAGGACCGGGATGCCGCCCGATTCACCGCGTCGGGGCCGCATGTCCGGCTGTCTCCGGAGATTACCCTGGCTCTGGCGATGGCGCTGCACGAGCTGGTGACCAACGCCATCAAATACGGCGCGCTGTCGGTGCCCGAAGGCCGGGTCGCGATCGAATGGTCGATCAAGCAGCGGCGGGGTGAGCGCCACCTGTTTTTTTGTTGGGGCGAGCATGACGGTCCGACGGTTACGCCTCCCACCCGTACCGGCTTCGGCACGCGCATGATCGAGCGAATGCTGCGCCGACACGTGCGGGGAGACGCCGTGCTGCACTACCACCCGAGCGGCGTTCGGTTTGAGATCGAGGCGGCTATCTGATCGAAAGCTAGCGGCGTGGCTGCTAAGGCACGATCGTCAAAAATGACAGTTCAGGACGAACCCTCCCCGCGCTGATGCATTCAGACGGGACCATGTGCCACGTCCTTATCATCGAAGATGACTGGATCATCGCAGATCATATCGCCCAGCTGGTCGAAACAGCAGGAGCGATGTCGATCGACATGGCCGTAACGGAGGATGAGGCGGTTACTCACGCCTTGGCTCGGCCGCCCGCTGTTATCGTATCGGACGTCAGTCTCGCAGCAGGCACCGGGCCATCGGCCGTTGCCAGAATCATCGCCGAGATCGGTCGCATTCCGGTCCTCTTCGTGACCGGCGAACCTCGCGGCTTCCAGCCTTCGTCCCCGGATATGATGGTTCTGCATAAGCCGGTCGATGATCGTAAACTGATGGAAACGTTCAGGGCTATCGCGCCTCTTTCGTAGGTGTCACAACCGTCCGGGGCTGTTGAAAAAAGGCCGGATGATCTGATCGCGCCCCTGACGGGTTCCCGCTTCGACACATCGGGAGCAGCGGCCATGATGGGTGAGCAACAGCGAGGCGGCAAGGGCGCAAGTTGGCGGGTGCTGGGAGCGATGATCCCCGCCGATCACATCCTACACAGGATAGACGGGCTGATCGACCTGGGTGAACTGCGCGATGCGCTCGCCCCGCACTACAGTCGCCGTGGGCGTCCCTCGATCGCGCCCGAACTGTTGGTCCGCATGGCGCTGATCGCTCGCCTCTATGGCATCACTTCGGAACGCCGTCTGTGCGAGGAAGTCCGCTTTAACCTCGCTTATCGCTGGTTCTGCCGATTGCCGCTCGACGCGCCGGTGCCGCACCACTCGACGTTCAGCAAGAACCGGCATGGTCGCTTTCGCGATGCCGGCATCTTCCGCATCCTGTTCGAGCAAACTGTTCGGCGTTGCGCCGGCGCGGGGCTGATCGCCCACAAGGATGCCGCAATCGACGCATCGTTCGTCGCCGCTGATGCAAGCTGGCAGCGCAAGATGCGGGACGCCGACATGGACGCGCCCCGGCTTCCCCGCCCGGTTTGTGAATGGCTGGCGGATCAGGCCAATGCTCCACCGCAGGAACATGGCGTACCGCGTGGCAAGCCCGCCGAGGTGTCGCGCACCGATCCGGCGTCGGCGTGGTCTGCGCGCACAGCACGGGGCCGGTTTGGCTATGCCTTCAATGTCCTGATCGACACGCCGGGAGGGGTGGCGATCGACGTGGAGGCCAGTCCCGCCCGCTTCGCGGCGGAAGTCGATGCGGGGCGGACCATGCTGGCACGGGCTGACAATCGGTTCGGCTACCGACCAAAGCGTGTCGCGGCCGACACCGCCTATGGCAGCGCCGCGTTCCTGGCGTTCGTCACTGATCGCGGCACCATCCCGCATATCCCGGTGCTGGAACGATCCGAACAGACCAAGGGCAAATTCCCCCGCGAAGCCTTCCGCTATGAACGGGAGCAGGACCGCTATGTCTGCCCCGCTGGGAAGATACTTTCCTTTCGCGGTGCCGATCGTCGGGCTGGCTTTCTCCGATACAGCGCTAGTCCTACCGATTGCCGCACCTGTCACCTCAAACGGAAATGCACCGCGGGCAGCAATAGGTCGGTCACGCACAGCGAACATGAGGGCGTGCGCGAGCTGGTGCGCGGCGAGATGCAGACGCCGCTATTCAAGCGGTCGATGCGGTTGCGTCGGGGCGTCGAGCGGGTGTTCGCCGATGCCAAAGGCAAGCGAGGGCTGACCCGCCTGCACCTTCGCGGTCTGCGCGGTGCCGAGGAAGAGTTTCTGTTGGGTGCTGCCATTGCCAATCTCGTGCTGTTGGCCCGTTCTGACGCACGACCGGCACGGACCCGCCGCCGGCCCCCGGTGCCGGAACGGATCGACCACATGGCCCGGATCAGTCGGGGCCGGTTCGAGCAATCCTACTACGCGACAATCTTCTGACGCTGGTTAGCCGGGTTCGCGCTCGGCCGCAGGGAAGTGGCGATAGAAGGTGGAACGGCCGACCTGTAGCAGCTTCGCGACCTTCGCGGGTTTGTCGCCGGCCTTGAGCAGCTTGCGGGCGGTGTCGAGCATGTCGGGCGTCATGACCGACTTGCGGCCTCCGCCCGTACCGCCCTTTGCGCGCGCCGCTGCCAAACCGGCAATCGTCCGCTCCTTTATAAGTTCGCGCTCCATTTCCGCGACGGAGGCGAGGATATGGAACAGCAGCCGGCCGGATGGGGTGGCCGTGTCGAACCCGTCCGTCAGGGACCGGAAATCAATTTTGCGAGCGGACAAGTCGGCCGCCAGTTCGATTAGGCCCCCAATCGAACGGCCCAGGCGATCGAGCTTCCATATCACGAGCGTATCGCCAGCCCGCACGAAATTGAGAGCTTCGGTCAGACCGGGACGTTTCAACTTCGCGCCACTCACCTTGTCGGTGAACAGCTTCTCGCACCCGGCCTTGGTCAGCGCATCGGTTTGTAACGTCAGGTCCTGATCGGCGGTCGAGACACGCGCATAACCAACCAGCATGAGTCCCGTTATCCCATCTCAAACAGCGAATTTCGAGACTCATATTTCGGGAACATATTTTGGGAAAGCCTCGGCAGGGATACAGCGGATATTTATGTCGGTGCCGGTCGTCCCGTTGGAGGTTCCCATTCGGCACGTCAGGTGCCGACCAGCTAAAGACATTCCCGTCGCACCTGTGAGCGACCGCATATTCTAGAACTGGCCATTCGCGCCCTAACTCACGAATGGCATCATCTTTGCCATCTTGAATTTCCAGCGGCGCACGATCTGGAATAGAATGCGCTGCATGAGCGATTTCCTGCTTCCTGGTGCGATTGCCATCACTGCCCTGTTTTATGCGGCCGTGGGCCAAGCCGGCGCCACTGGCTATCTTGCCCTGTTCGGGCTTGTCGGCCTCGCTTCGGCCGAAATGAAGGTCTCGGCACTCGCTCTCAATATTCTGGTCGCCGCGATCGAGACATGGCAGTTCCGGCGCGCGGGATTGCTCGATTGGCGCAGCTTCTATCCCTTCGGCGTGCTCGGTATCCCCTTCTCTCTGCTTGGGGGCGCACTGCATCTGCCGGGGACCGTCTATGGCCCGGTCGTCGGATGCCTGCTTTGCCTTGCGGCAGCGCAGATGGCGTTGCGCTCTATCAGGCACGTCCCTGAAGCGGGTCTGCCGCATCATCCACCGTTTCTGCCAGCCCTCTTCGCCGGTGCCATCGTCGGTTTCGTGTCCGGACTGACGGGATCGGGGTTAGCGTCCGCGCTCGTGGTGTAATTTCCGGTGTAGATTGAGGTGATCGCATGGGGTTGGGCATGCCCAACCCCATGCGATTTCGAACTCGGTGGCCACCGGGCTCATCGGTAAGGTGGAGTTACCACACTTCACACGCCCACCGAGGAGTTGATCCCGATGACCGACGACAGACTACCGCTTGCCGAACTGATGGCGAAGACCGGAGATGGAGATTTCCTGCGTACGATCGCCGAGAGCGTATTGCAGATCATTATGGAGGCCGATGTCGACGGCCTGGTCGGCGCTGGCCGCCATGAACGATCGGGCGAACGCACGACCTGGCGCAATGGCTACCGCGACCGCAGTCTCGATACCCGGCTCGGCACGCTCAACCTCAAGATCCCCAAGCTGCGGACCGGCGCCTACTTCCCCGGCTTCCTGGAGCCGCGCAAGACTGTTGAGAAGGCGCTGGTCGCAGTAATCCAGGAGGCGTGGATTGCCGGGGTCAGCACCCGGCGCGTCGATGAGCTGGTGCAGGCGATGGGCATGACCGGGATATCCAAGTCCTCCGTGTCAAAGCTGTGCAAAGACATCGACGAGCGCGTCCATGCCTTCCTCAAGCGCCCGCTCGCCGGTGACTGGCCCTACCTCTGGCTAGATGCCACCTACCTCAAGGTGCGCGAGGGGGGACGGATCGTCAGTGTCGCCGCGATAATCGCCGTCGCCGTCAACACTGAGGGCAAGCGCGAGATCGTCGGCCTGCACATCGGCCCTTCCGAAGCCGAGCCCTTCTGGTCGAGCTTCCTCAAGGACCTCTCCCGCCGCGGCCTGACCGGCGTGAAGCTGGTCATCTCCGATGCCCACGAGGGCCTCAAGGCAGCGATCACCCGCGTGCTCAGCGCCACCTGGCAGCGCTGCCGCGTCCACTTCATGAGGAACGCGCTCGCCTACGTGCCCAAGGGCCAAAACACGGTTGTTGCTGCTGCGATCCGCCAAGTCTTCCTCCAGCCCGATCATGCGGCCGCAACTCAGGTCTGGCGTCAGGTCGCCGATCAATTGCGCGCCAGATGGCCCAAGCTCGGCGCCTGCATGGACGATGCCGAGCACGACGTGCTCGCCTACATGACCTTCCCCGAGCAGCACCGGGTCAAGCTTCACAGCACCAACCCGCTGGAACGCCTGAACAAGGAAGTGAAGCGCCGCGCCGATGTTGTCGGCATCTTCCCGAACGAGGACAGCATCATCCGCCTCGTCGGTGCCGTCCTGCTCGAGCAGAACGATGAATACCAGCTCCAGCACCGCTACATGCAGATCGAGGGCATGGCCGCCCTTGCCACACCCATAACCGAGGAGGTTCAGCCGCTACAGATTACACCCAAGGCCGCCTGAAAATGCAGCCCGATGGCCAGCACCGAAATTACACCACATTGACGGACGTGACCGGATCGGGCGGAGGCATCTTCCTTGCGCCGATCATCCTGCATTTCGGATGGGTGGAGCCACGCAGGGCCGCTGGCGTCACCGCAGCCTATAATCTCCTCAACAGTGCAGCTGCGCTGGCCGGCAGCGTCGCGACGATCGGCCGCCTGCCTCCCGCCCTGCCACTTTGGCTGGCAGCAGCCGGCATCGGCGGCCTGCTAGGAAGTGCGATCGGTGTGCGCTTGCTGCCGGCAAGTGCGATGCGCGCCCTGCTGGCTGGCCTGCTACTGATCGCCGGAGCCAAGCTTATATTGACCTGAACGATTGACATGTAACGACGGTAACATTATTCATGTCCGCATGGATAAGCCGTCATGGATTCTGCTCACGTACAAAGTGCCCGCCGAGCCGGCCAAGGGCCGTATAGGGGTGTGGCGCAAGATCAAGGCGATGGGCGCAGTCTATCTCCAGAACGGCGTCTGTCTGCTGCCGCGCAATGACGATCATATGCGTCGTCTCAAGATGCTCGAAAATGAGATCGCCGCGCTCGGTGGCGAAGCCGTGCTTCTCGAAACCGTAGGGCTCGACAAAGGGCAAGAGGAAAAGGTTATCGCCCGTTTCCGAGCCGATCGCGACGAGGAATATCGAGAGTTCCTCGGCAAATGCGCGGACTTCGAGGCGGAAATCGCCAAGGAAACGGCAGACAAGCATTTCACTTATGCCGAACTCGAAGAGAATGACGAAGACTTGAAGAAACTGCGGTCATGGCTCGCCAAGATCGCGAAGCTCGATTTCTACAAAGGCAATCTCAGCGGCGAGGCGGCGGAACGCCTCTCCGGCTGCGAAGCCCTGCTCGATCAATACTCCCGGCAGGTCTTCGAGGCACAGGAAGAAAACCGCGACGCGCCCTGACAGCGCCGCTCGCACGAAAGGAAAATATCATGACTGAAACGGACGCGCGACTGCGCGGCGCCGTGGCTATCGTTGCGCTTGCCAACTTCGCCTATTTCGGCGTCGAGTTCATCGTCGCCCGCTCGATCGGATCGGTATCGCTGCTCGCGGACAGCGCCGACTTCTTTGAAGATGCCGCTGTCAATTTCCTGATTTTCGCTGCCCTGGGCTGGACGGCACGAAAGCGGGCGAAGGTTGGCATGGTCCTTTCGGCGGTGCTGCTGGCCCCCGCGCTCGCCTTTCTCTGGACGCTCTGGCAGAAATTCGCGGCACCCGTTCCACCGGAACCAATAGCTCTCACCATCACAGGGTCTGGGGCGCTTATCGTCAACTTGTGCTGTGCCTTCGTGCTCGCGCGATTCCGCGATCACTCGGGAAGCCTGACGCGCGCTGCCTTTCTCTCGGCGCGGAACGACGCACTCGCCAATATCGGGATCATTGGCGCCGGCCTCGTGACGGTTGCGGCCCCCTCAATCTGGCCCGACATCATCGTCGGGATCGGCATCGCATGGATGAACCTCGATGCGGCGCGCGAGGTCTGGTCGGCCGCGCGCAGCGAGCATCGTGAAGCGGAGGCCTGAGCCATGCGGATCATGACCTACAATACACTGTTTGGGGGCTATGACGGGGCGGACGATCGCCGTGCGCGCATCCAGGCCGAGATTGTTCGCGATTCCGATCCCGACATCCTGCTGATCCAGGAACTCAAAGGGTTTCTCGATCAGGGCGCAAGGCGGCTCTATGAGCTGGAACGGATGCTTGGCCTTCGTGCGCTGCTCGCCCCGTCGCCCCACACCGGACAGAATGTCGGGATCATGGTGCGCGAAGGCATCGAAATCCTTTCGTTCGAGGCAGACAGCGCACATTTCCACCACGCCGCCGCTATCGCCACTCTTGGCGTTCCGGGTCTGCCGTCTCCGCTTACGGCGGTCAGCGTACACCTCTGTCCGAATGGGACGCCTGTCCGTCTCCGCGAGGTCAGCTATCTTTACGGACACGCTGCACCGCAAGGGTTTGCAATCGTCGGAGGCGACTTCAACAGCCTCGCACCCGGCGATCCCGAGCCTGACGACCTAGATAGCCTCGCTCCGCATTTCCGGGCTCGCTATGTCGATGCCAACGGTCGTATGGACCGGCGGTTGATTGCCTCACTGCTTCAGGCCGGCTTCGTCGATCTCGGCGCGCAGCTTGGGGATCGGCGCCGCACAGTGCCCGGCTCGGCGTTTCCCGACACTGAGTTTCCCACCTTCCGCTCGGACTATCTCCTCGCATCCGACGCTTTGGCTCAGCGAACGTCTGGCTTTACGACAGCCGATGCGGGCAATGCCGGTGCTGCATCCGACCATTATGCAATCTATGCTGATTTCGATTTTGGGACGGCAAGCTCTCGCCCTTAATGTCCCGCTCTCTAATTGCTTGGTAATCTGTGAGGGTACGGGCGCTTCTGTTACTCAAAAGCGCCCACGGCAAAAAGGGATGCAACGGTAAGCGCTGCCGATGCGATGATGCTCCAGATGTACCCGCTGTCAAATTGCATCTTCAATTCAATGTCCTCGACATGATTACGCGGCGAAAGATCCGGCGCCGCGCCGAACCGACGCGGAACTTTTCTCACGGTGGATGGCCATCAAGATGCCGAGCAGGATCAGCACGGTCATCATGGCTGAGCCTCCGTAAGACATGAGCGGCAGCGGAATGCCGACCACGGGTGCCAGTCCCATCACCATAGCAAGGTTGATGGACACGTAGAGGAAGATGGTGAAGGCTAGGCCGCAAGCCGTCAGGCGGGTGAAGATCGTGTCACCGGCAACGCCCAGGCGCCAGCCCCAGCGAATGAGATAGCCATAGGTGAACACAACGAAGAGACCGCCAATGACGCCCCACTCTTCCGCCATTGTCGCGAAGATGAAATCGGTATGGGCTTCGGGCAGATAGGCCAGGTGACTTTGAGTGCCATCAAGGAAGCCCTTGCCGAAGAGTCCGCCTGATCCGATCGCGATTTTCGATTGGGTGATGTGATAGCCTGTGCCCAATGGATCGCCTTCCGGATCCATGAACACCAGCACCCGGTTCTTCTGATAATCGTGCAGCATGCTCCATGCGACGGGGAGTGCGGCGAGAAGAGCGGCACCCGCTGTCACGAACCAGCGTATTCCGACACCGGCGAGGAAGATCACGAGCACGCTCGCCATGGAAATCATCATGGCGGTGCCAAGATCGGGCTGTAGCATGACCAACGCAGCGGGGACGGCGAAAAGGGCGATCGGCGCAACAAGCACCGATGGCGTGCTGACATAGATCGCCGGCAGCCGGTGGAAAAACTTGGCGAGGCTGAGCACGACGGCGATCTTCATGAACTCGGACGGCTGCAACCGTATGAAACCAAGGTCGATCCAGCGTTGCGCACCCATACCGATTTTGCCGAACAGTTCGACGATCAGCAGCAGAACGAGCGTGATGCCGTATAGCGGATAGGCAATGTCCATCCACCGAGCCACGGGGATCCGCGAAAGAGCGAACATCAACCCGGACAGCAGCACAAAGCGAAGGCCCTGGTTGGACGCCCAAGGCGAAACCGAGCCGCCGGCTGCGGAATAGAGGGTAGCAAGACCGAACAGCACGATCGCGGTCAGTGTTGCCAGCATCCCCCAGGGAAGGATGCGGATGGCTGCGGGGACGAGCGACAATGTGGTAATGCTCCAGATATTATCCTGTAGGGCGGCGGTGCCGCGCCTCTCAGGGGTGGGTCAGGCTGCCGGCTTCGCTCGCTCCGGCTGCGCCCATCGTAGGATGGCGTAACCGATGATCCCGGACAGGAACGACCCTGCCAGGATGCCGATCTTGGCTTCCGACTGGAGCAGGGCTTCGCCGGGAAATGCCAAAAGCGTGATGAACAAGCTCATCGTGAAGCCGATGCCGCACAGGAAGGCGACGCCGAGCATCTGTAGCCGGCTTGCATGGGCGGGCAGGTCCGCGAACCCCAACCGGATCGCGAGCATGGACAGTCCGAAGACGCCGATCACCTTGCCGATCAGCAAGCCGAGCGCCACGCCCAGCGTGACCGGCGCAGCAAGTGCTTCGGCGGGTAGGCTCAAGACCGGGACGCCCGCATTGGCGAGACCGAAGATCGGCACGATCAGGAAGCCAACCGGCAAATGCAGGAAATGCTCAAGCCGGTGCAGCGGACTTTTCGTTTCGCTGTCTGGACGCGCAGGGGTCCGGTCCATCGGGATAGTCAAAGCCAGGACGACACCAGCCAGCGTTGCATGAATGCCGGATCGGTAGACCAGCACCCATAGCAATATACCCAGTAGCAGGTAGGGGCTGAGACGGCGCACCTTGAACCGATTGAGGGCGATCAGCGCGGCGACCACACCTCCCGCTGCGGCAAGGTCGATGACCGACAGGTCAGCCGTGTAGAAAAAGGCAATGATAACCACGGCGCCCAGATCATCGATAATCGCCAGGGCCGTCAGGAATATGCGGAGCGAGGCCGGCACACGGCTGCCAAGCAACGAGATAACGCCAAGTGCGAAGGCGATGTCGGTGGCTGCCGGAATAGCCCAGCCACGCATCGACGCGCTTTGATTGAAAGCAACATACACAAGGGCCGGAGCGATCATGCCTCCGGCTGCTGCGATCCCTGGCAGAACACGCCTCGACCAACTCGAAAGCTGGCCATCGAGCATCTCGCGTTTGATCTCCAGGCCGACAAGCAGGAAAAAGACCGCCATCAGCGCATCGTTGATCCAGTGTCCCAGCGACAATGGCCCGATGTAGACATGAAGCAGTGCTTCATATCCCGGCCCAAGCGGAGAGTTGGCAATGATGAGCGCTGCCGCTGCCGCGCCCATCAGGACGAGGCCAGCAGAAGATTGCGCATCCAGAAATCGGCGCAGGGCACTTGGATGGATGCGGTGATGGTCCGTCATGGGTCGGCCTTGGTTGAGGGTTGCTGGCCGCCCAAAAACACCCGCTAACGCGAGCGACACAAACTGCCGAAGCCGCTGATATTCACAACACTGGTTGCGAGGGAAATTGGAAGTTTCGTTGCCGCTTATAGCTACAAGCTATAAGGCGTAGACATGCCGACGTTACAGCAGCTCCGTTACCTGGTCGCAGTCGCCGACACGCTCAATTTCAGCCGTGCTGCTCATGCATGCCACGTCACACAACCGACGCTCAGCCTTCAGCTGAAAGAGCTGGAAGGGAGGCTCAATGCGCGCCTCGTGGAGCGGACGCGGGCACGGGTGCTCCTGACCCCAGCGGGGATCGAGATCGCCCATCGGGCAAGACGCGTGCTGGCGGATGTCGATGACATAAAGGAAGTTGCCCGGCGCGACGAACAGGGTGGCCTTCAAGGCACGCTGCAAATGGGCGTGGTCCAAACCGTCGGCGCCTATGTCTTGTCCGTGGCGATGCCATCGCTTCGCGCCCGTTACCCGACCTTGCGAATTTTCGTTCGCGAGGATCGTCTGGAAAATCTCCCATCGAAGCTGTCCGATGGCACCCATGACCTGCTGCTTTTGCCCGAAACGATCGATCATCCGGATTTTATCAGCGTTCCCCTGATCCGCGAACCGCTCCAATTGGTCATGCCGACCGATCACCGGCTCGCCCAGCAAGCGGTGATAGATCCCGACGCCATCGCCGGTGAGACGATATTGGTTATGGAGCGTGGACGTCGGCTCCATGATGAGATCGCGGCGCTTTGCAATGATTTCGGCGCGGTGCAGGCGCAGGATTACGCCGGGACGACGCTCGACACTCTGCGCCTCATGGTGACCACCGGAATGGGACTGTCGCTGCTGCCAGCGCTCTATGTCCGCTCGGATGTCCTGAGGGAGAAGCTGATTGTCGCACGGCCGTTGTCGCGGCGCGCGCCTGTGCGTCAGGTCACGATGGCATGGCGCAGTTCTTCGCCGCGCAGCGACGCCTATCACCGCCTCGCTGCCGTGATAACAGAAACCTTGCTACCGTGGGCGCAGAAGGAGGCATAACCCCAAACGCGCGGCATCCCTTGATCTTTTTCGCTTCGCCTATCATAGGGCGAACGACGGTAATGGATTTCTGCCGGACCTTCGGGTCGAACCGCCCTGACAAGGGACGATGATTCCTACTTGGCGCCGCAAGGCAGCAAGGAGGAATCGTGCGCGCAACTTTTCGCAACCTGTACAATATACTCAATCTAACAGCCTTCTTTCGCGATCGACACGATCATGCGATGTCGGTCATGCGCTGGACACTGATCCTCGTCCCCATGGCCGCGCTGATCGGCACGTTGTGCGCCGCATTCCTGTGGAGCCTGGATGCGGCAACACAGGCCCGTTTCGACCATCCCTGGCTGCTCTATCTTTTGCCGGCAGGTGGCGCGGCAATCGCCCTGCTCTACCATCGCACCGGCAAGTCGGTTGAAGCGGGCAACAATCTGATCGTCGAGCAAATCCATGAGCCGGGGGGCGGGATTCCCCTGAGAATGGCCCCTTTGGTCTTCATCGGCACCATCGCAACACATCTGTTCGGTGGATCGGCAGGCCGCGAAGGCACAGCGGTGCAGCTCGGCGGCAGCCTTGCAAGCGCTGCCGCCCGACTGTTCAAACTCGACGCTCCCAGCATTCGCATTGTTTTGATGGCGGGGGTCGCTGCCGGCTTCGGGGCTGTTTTCGGCACGCCGCTTGCGGGCGCTGTGTTCGCGCTCGAAGTGCTGGCTGTAGGCCGCATCGAGTATCGCGGGATCTTGCCATGTCTGCTTGCCGCGCTGGTGGGCGACTGGACGTGCCATGCCTGGGGCATCCATCACACGCCCTACCATATCAGTAGCCTGACCAGCGGTGGGGGTGCGCTGGTTGTCGAACCACTCATTCTTGCCAAGGCGGCCATAGCAGGGGTGGCGTTCGGCCTGGCGGGGCTGGTCTTTGCCGAAGCCAATCACGCGCTCGGTGGATTCCTGAAGACGCGCATTCCCTATGGCCCTCTGCGGGCGGCCTTTGGCGGCATATTGGTCATCGCGCTGGTCTGGATTTTTGGCACACGCGCCTATCTCGGGCTTGGCGTCTGGTCTGCCATCCCCGGAGATCCGACCATAGCTGGCTTCTTCACCGGTCCTGCCGATCGGTGGAGCTGGGCGCTCAAGATGGTCTTTACGGTCGTGACCCTCAGCGCAGGCTTCAAGGGCGGGGAAGTGACGCCGCTGTTCTTCATCGGAGCCGCACTCGGCAACGCGCTGGGCTGGCTGCTCGGCGCGCCGCTCGATCTGTTCGCCGGCCTTGGTTTCGTCGCCGTGTTCGCCGGCGCGGCTAATACGCCGCTTGCTTGTACCATCATGGGTATCGAGCTGTTCGGTGCAACCCACGCCGTTCCGATCGCGGTGGCCTGTTTCGTCGCCTACATCTGCTCGGGTCATAACGGCATCTACCTGTCGCAGCGTATCGCCGTTCCTAAGCGGCTTACACGCGACCATTCCCATGGCGCTACCCTGCGCGAAGCGCGTGCCTCGCGGCGAACACGCGGGGAGAATAGCTCTTCCAACAAGAAGGAACACTGATGTCTCACAAGGTCACGCCCAGCGAGATCGGCATGATCCGCATCTACATGAAGCCATCGGACAAGGCGACCGACGGCTCGCGCAGCTTCTGGACCCGAAAGCCGCTCTACCGGCAGTTGGTCGTGCAGGCGAAGCGCGACGGCATCATGAATGCCGTCGCCCATCATACCCATTACGGTTTCAGCAACCATGGGCCAGTGATGGAGGACGGTGCTGAATTCTCTAATCCGCACCTGACGATGTGCGTCGAGCTGATCGGCCAGCGTCACGAACTGGAGCGCTTTTGCGAGGCTCATGGCGATCTGCTCGGCGGCAAAGTCATCGTCTACAAGCATCTTGAACATTGGAGCATCGGGCTAGGCGGAGTGCGGCATGAGGACGCAGCGCCCGAGGAACTTGCGTCAAGAGCTAGATGAGCGTCGGGTTTTGGCGAGGGCCGTCGGCCACAGATGCGCTTGGGAACGGCAGAATTGTCCCACAACACGTCATTTGACGGCTGAGGCAGTCCCATTATTCGATCCAAAACGGGACGATCGCGGCAAGCGCGGTTCGACCGGTTCGGTCGTAAACGTATATCTGTGCCCGTTCTATGCGCCGCCCGCTGTTCGCGAAAACTTTCCTTTCTGACGACCTCGCGGCGGGCCATGACCGCAACGCATTTCTGCGGCCCGCCGCTTGTCAGAACTGTTCTTGAAACCCGCTTCGCAAAACCGTCTGCCGGCGACGGGTTTGGAGAACCCGTTGGCAGGGAGCGTGAGCACAACGCCCCGTTTGCAAGCAGCGCCGGATGATGGCGAGCACATTGGCAGATAATTCGAGCAGCGCGGTCCCTGCCAGTGGCAGAAAGCGTGAGCAGGAAATCGGGCTGTTTGCGAGCAAGCCCCGCTATGATTGCAAGCGCCTACACCTACCTGCGATCGTTCGGGCTCACGTTCGGAGCGACGACAATGTCGACGGGTGAGGTCATGGGCCAGGGTTACACCGTCGTACTGTATCTCACTATCACACACTTTTTCGACTGGCTGTGGCGGGTGATGGTGTCGTCGCTCCTCATTTGGTCAGTTATCGCTGTTGCCCTTGGGGCACTCGTCTACGGCAAACGGAAAGGTTCGAACTCATCAGAGCTCATTCTGGAAATCCTGCACGCCGTCGCCAACCGCGTCGTCAATCTTCCTAATTACATTATCGCTGGGGGCATAGTCGTTGTCGTAGCCGTCAGCTCAGGACCGGCCGGGGTCGAAGCCGCCAAGTTCGAGCGCGAAGCGACGATTGCGAAGGTTCAGAAGGGCTGCTGCGCCTTCTATCAATCCGGCAATATTCGGGTTCGTGGCTATCCCATTGCAGAGACTTCCGACCGGATCGCGATTTATACCAATCACGGCGTACACGTTTTGCCAGCTGAGGGACTGCACATTCTGGAGAAGCCCCCGTCCAAAACCCTCCCCGGGCAGCAAGTTCGCTGATGATACTGTTTTGCCTCATCCTGGGTGACAGCACCGCGATCGGCACCGCATCCGCGCTGGCGGCCCAGGGTATCCGCTGCGAGGTCCATGCCCGCGTCGGTGCGCCGTCGGCCGAGATAGCCCGCATGCCCCGGTCGCGATCGCCAGCACCGCTCGCTCTGATTGCGCTCGGATCGAACGACCCTGAAAACCCAGCGCTCGCCCGCAATCTCACGACACTGCGCAGCCGCACGACGGCGTTTCGCGTGACATGGCTGGCGCCCTACCATGCACGCGCTTCCCGCATCGTTGCAGCAGTTGCCCGCAGCTTTGGCGATACCGTCATCCAGTTGAGCGCGGTGCCGACCGCCGATGGCGTCCATCCCGCCAGCTATCGTCCGATCGCGGCCGCGCTGGATTGGAAAAGTCTGTCTGAAAATTGGCACCATGTTGCCATTGGTTCCGCGCGACCGCCTGCGCCAGGGACAACGAGACCGACCCCGGTGCCAGATAGACGAGCCACGGTCCTCGTCATGGAATGACTGCCCGGCGGGCATGAGCATTCGCGCAGATCGTCGCAGCCGCGCAGCGCCGTAATGATCGGTTTACTTGTAAAAAGCATATTCAAAGGGTGGAGAGGTCGTTGCGACCGCTCAGCCTTTTTGAAGAAAGGGGATATGTCTTATGTTTCGACTGAATCACGATATGGCACGCCGCTTTCTGTACGTCGAATTGCGGGGTTTCTGGACGCGGGAAGTCCTAGCTCGGTTCCACGATGAGGCCCGGCTTGTATTGCAGCGTGCAATAGCCAACGGAGCAACGCCCGGCGAAGGCCATATCCTGGTCAATGCGAACGGATTTCCGGTTCAGGATCGAACGATCGCCGAGGAGATCGCGCAGTTCATTCCGCTCTATGGCAAGCTGGCCAGACGCATCGCGGTGGTCGGATCGGATTCTTCCCTTCAGCGCCTTCAGGCAAAGAGACTGATCGGTGAGAATGGCAAGTTGTTCGACAACGACGAAGCCGCGAAGACCTGGCTGTTCTCCGCCGATCGAACAGGCACTGCACATGCGGGAACGGGGCGCGCTGACATTATCACCGCGCGATCGGCACCTGATCGATCCGCGTCGTCCATGACGGGCTTTTGAACGCTCGCTTCGTATCGTAGGACTTGGTTCCGAACCCCTCGGATGCAAGGCGCATGGTATTGCGGCCGAAGCGACCGTTGAGCCCGTCGATCGCGGACAGAAGGGCAGGGGATCGCGGGTCGGGCTTTGCAAACAAGTCGGCCTGATGCGCCGCCATCCTTTCCAATCCCTCCAGCATCACCCCGCACTTGGTATAGACCCGGCCCGTCTCGAACATCGCTTCGGCCATGCGCGCGGCCATGCCGGCGATGACGCGGGGATCGTTGGTTGCCGGCGACAATCGACCGACGCGCGATGCCGATGGCGCGTTCGGTTTGAACCTGCTGCCATGCGCAAACGCGATCAGCCTCGTCGCAGCCAGACCCTGATTGCGGATTTTCTCGGCCGCGCGAACGGCGCGCCGAACCATCGCTTCGCGCAGCGCGTCCACGTCGCTCACCGGCTCCCCGAAACACCGCGTCACAGCGGTTGCCTTGGATGCCGGCGGCTCAGGCTCGAAATCGGTGCATTCCACCCCGTTCAACTCACGCACGAGGCGCTCGAGCACGACGGTCCCCACATCGCGCGCGACCTCGGGCGGAAGCGCTGCAAGATCGGCCGTGGTGCGCACGCCCAGCGGTCGCAGGCGTTGTGTCATCGCGCGCGCGATGCCCCAGACTTCCTCGACCGGCCATTGTGCGAACATGCGCTGGCGCAGTTCGACATCGTGCAGGTCGACCACCCCGCGCCAGACCTTCTCTGACGCCTTCGCCAGCGCATTGGCGACCTTGCTCAGGGTCCGCGTCGGTCCAAGGCCAATCCGGATCGGCAAGCCTGTCGCCCGCTTCACGTCCGCGATGATGCGATGCGCGCTCTCGACGTCGCCCAGTCCGTTCGCCAGGACCGGCAGGCGGAAGAAGGATTCGTCTATGCTGTAGATCTCGATGGTGTCGCTGTGATCGGCGAGCACCTGGTTGAACCTCCGGTTCATGTCCGCGTAAAGCTCGTATGAACTCGATCGGCACTGGACACCGTGCTCGCGCACGATGTCCCGGATCTTGAAAAGCGGCGCGCCCATCTTGATGTGCAGCGCCTTGGCTTCCTCCGAGCGGGCGATCGCACACCCGTCGCCGTTCGACAGCACGATGAGAGGCTTGCCCCGGAGCGAGGGATCGAAGACCCGCTCCGACGAGCAATAGAAATTCTGGACGTCCGCTATCCCCCACATCGCCTGTCTAGCCTTGCAGGTTGCGGACAGTGGCGCGCACGACGCCCCAGATCTCGACGGCTTCATCCGCGACGACTGGCTCGTATCTCATGCGAGCGTTGCGTGCCTCCAGCGTCGGCTTTCCTTCGCGCCATACCAGTTGCCTGATGACGAACCCGCCATCGACCACGGCGATGACGATCCGTCCGTTGGACGGGGTCACGTCCCGGTCGACGACGACGACATCGTCGTCATGGATGCCCGCGTCGAGCATGGAATGTCCGCTGACCCGGAACACGAAACTGGCGGCGCGATCGAGGCGCAGCAACTCGACCAGATTGACCGCCGTTTCCTCCCAATCCTGCGCGGGTGAAGGGAAGCCGGCCCCTGCTGCGCTGACGATCTTGAGGCACAGGTCAGTGGGTATGTGGGCGATCGGAACGGGACGGGAGAGGGGAATCACGCAGGTCGACATGCGCGCATGATAATCCGCAAAGGAACATCAGGGGAACGCATTTTTCCCCTTTTGTTCTTTTGCGCGATGACTCATAGAGTCATCGATGCCGATCCGCCCCGAAAACCGCTGGCTTTACCCGATCGACTGGCCGCAAATCTCGGATCATATCCGTTTCGGGCGGGCAGGGGGACGCTGCGAACAGTGCGGCCGACCGCACAAGCGGCGTGTCGCGCATCTGGGTGACGGCCGCTGGTGGGACGTCGAAGCACGCGCCTGGCGCTCCGGGCGCGGCAGGAAGGTCAAGGTTGCCACCGGCTTCTCGCTCGACCTGGTGCGAACGACCTATGTCGTTCTCGCCTGCGCGCACCTCGATCATGACCCTGGCAACTGCCGCCCCGCCAATCTCGCCGCGCTCTGCCAGCGGTGCCACATCCTCCACGACGCCGAGGAACACCGCTGGCAGCGATGGTGGAATGCCTTTCGCTTCCGAGCGCTGCGCGACCTCTATGACGATCCGGTTGCCGCCCGCCACAAACTCCAGCTAAAACAGCAACACAAGATCATTTCGATATCGATACGATAATATATCTTATGTTAAATCAATGACTTAGTTGCGGATATTAGCTCTGCCGGGTTGAGCCAGCTTGCGCAGACCAAACGCGACAAAAGCGAGAAATACGCCGCGGAAAATGAAGCTGATCCCGACGATCGTCGCGAGCATGACGAGGCTGGTCGCGGGACCAGCGAACAGCAGATATCCGCCCAGAAGAATATCGAGGACGCCCAGCGCAAGACGCCATCCGCGATCGTAAGCGCCCCGGATGGCGCTCGCGACCTGAAATATGCCCGAAACAAGCAGCCAGAAACCTAACGCCCAGACCAGGGAGATCGCGCCGGCAAAGGGATTGAACAGGATAATTCCGCCCGTCACGACACCCAGGACGCCCAGCAGCACTTCGGTCCAGCGTCCCCGATCGGACAACGACGAAACACCGGAGACAATCGCGAGGACACCGTAACCGATCAGAAACACGCCCAGGAGAACGCCCGTCGTCAACCCGGTGGCGATCGGATTGGCAAGCGCGACAAATCCGATCAAAATCACGAGAATGGCATAAGCCAGAATCCAGCCCCAGGCCGACCCTGAACGCGCTTCCGACCTTTGATCCCATGCAGTGTTGCTTGCCATGATGCGTCTCCCTTTTTCCGCACAATTCCCAAATCGGCGAAGAGTTTCTCCCCGTAACGGGCCTGGAGGCGCGAGGTCGAAGCGACTTCCGAGCAGCCGCGCTCAGTAATCGAGGTTGCGCTTCTCCATCTGCGTTGCCGCCAGATCGGCAACAAGCCCCGCGCCGCCAGTCATCTCGTAGATGCGCACGACGTCTTCGTCGGAAAGGTTGGCGACCATTGTGCGCACGGCATTCGCGTTGTCCGCGTCGAGCGTTGCGGCAGCGCCAGCGTCGTCCGCAGACCCGGCAATGCTTTCGTCACTTCCATGCCGGGGCTGCGTCATCGCTCAACCGCCGTTCAAACGATCGCGGACCTGCTTGGCAGGCGCGAAACTAATCTTGCGCGATGCAGCGATCGTGATCGCCTCGCCGGTCGCGGGATTGCGGCCCTGACGCTCGGGCGAATCCTTCACTTTGAACTTGCCGAACCCGTTGATGCTGACTTCATCGCCCTTAGCGACAGCATCGGTAATATCCGCGAAGACAGCCTCGACAATTTTCTTGGCGTCAGCCTTTGAAAGATCGTGAACGCTGGAGAGTTGCTCGGCAAGATCCGAGGTCGAAACGGGCATGATGTAATCCTGTGCCTATGGTTGAAGTATCGGGTTGGGCCTGGTTTATGCCTCACCATTGTCCGGCGTCGCAACCTGTTCGAGCATTTTCCCGTCATAGGGTCGAACAAGGGCGAGCGCGTCGTCGGCCGAGCCATCGAGCCACTGGCTCAGGTCGGCGCGGTGAAGGATGACCGGCATTGCCTTGGGATGCCAGGGGGCGACAATCGCATTGGGCGCTGTGGTGCAAAAGGCATAGGCCTCGCCCCGCTCGGTCGGCCGCCAGATCCCGGCGAAGAACGCGATCGGATGATCGGGCAACGAAAACCACATCTGCCGCGGTTTGCCATCGTCCCCCTTCCCGCCTTCGGGATGCGGTTCGGCAAAATGCGTGAACGGGACCAGACAGCGACGCTCGGGATTGGAGATCGATGGCTTCCACATCGAGGACGCGAGGTTGCGCGCGTTGGTCACATATTTGTCGAGTTTGATCGCCGGATCGCGCTTGCTCGCAACCTTGGTCGGGAAGCCCCATTCCATCGCGACCGGCTCGAGCGGCCGATTGCCTGCCGGCGATCGCCGGATGACAAGCCCGTGCCTGGGCGTCTTCTTGCCGGTGGGAAAGATTTCGAGAGGGATCGAGATGACCGGGTTTTCCTCGAACGCCTCATATCCGCATGCCTGCATCACGGCCGTCTGCCGAGCGCTCAGTCGATAGCGATTGCAGATCGTTCCTCTCCTTCAGCCCATCGACGTTACCAGAACTCGCGACCGCCCCGATATTCCCGCCACGCATTATCCCATTTCGTGCCGACCTCACCCGCGACGGGCCTGGCCCCCACATCATAGCCTGCCATCACGTCATCGATGTGCGGCGCTGGCGCGGGACGATTGAACGGTGCGATCTTTAGCGCCTTGAGATACCAGACATAGGCGCGCTCATGATCCGAAACCGGCTCCGCCTTCCCCCAGGCCACCTCCTGAAACTGACGCTGGGCCGCACTCTTGGGCCGGCGCTCCCGCAGGCGAAGGGCGTCGTAGAATTTCAGATGCCTGTCGAGCAGTCGCTCGTACATCGCGATCGTGCGGGCATCTTCAGGACCAGCTTCACCCTGCATGCGCCTTCTCCTGCCACGGAGAACAAATGCGGAAAGTCGCTCGCCAATCCCACCGCGAAGTGATACGCTTTGCAAGCGTTATTCGACCATCGGGTCGGACGGGCGGGAAAGGAGCAGCCATGTTGAACCATGATACTGGCCAGATGGACTGGGATCGGCATCCTATCGGTGGCGCACCATTCCCCAGTTCGTCCTATTCGATCAATCCCGAAAATATGTATGATATGGCTACGCCGCGCGGGCGTGAGCTGATGGATGAAGTTTATCCATCTTCTCGTAGAGATGGTGCGCCTAGCGAGCCGCATACTTCCAAGATGTTTTTCTATTTCATCTTGTTTGTTATGTTCTTGGGATTTTTTGTCATCCCCGGCCATTCCTGAGCTGGAAACGCCGAGGATCGACCGGCGCTCCGTCCTTCCACAATTCATAGTGGAGATGGGGGCCGGTCGATTTCCCTGAACTTCCCACACGCCCCAATATCTCACCCTGTTCGATCGTGCTTCCGACAGGAAAGCGCGAGCGATCCTGCATGTGGAAATATTTGCTTTGCGAGCCATCGCCATGTTCGAGCACGATGTAATTGCCAGCGCCGTTCGCCTGAAAGTCGTTCTTAACCACGCGTCCTGACGCCGGAGCAGGAATCGGGGTTCCGGCGCGTTGCGCGATATCGACGCCCCGGTGATGGTGTCCGGGCTGTCCGGTTACCGGGTCCACCCTCCCCCCCATGTTCGACGTCAATCGCCCGGAGATCGGCAGTGTAGCCCGCTCGCCGCGCGGCAATTCATAAACGTGGCTGGTGCCTTGACCGATGCCAAGCCTATCGCGGGCCGTATCGCGAATACTCTCGACACCGGGTAATGTCGTGGTGATCCACGCATCGTTGCGTTCCTGAACATGCTTCCCGATCTGTGCGGCCGTTCCCTTCGCTTCATCGACGCCGTTGCCGATCTCGAAAGCGCCATGGGTGATCCGGACCGACGCATTGGGAATGGCATCGGCCACCTCCCCGGCAAGACCGGTATCGCGCGAACTCTCCCTGATCGACACTTCGGGACCTTGCGCTCGAATGCCAGCGGCGCGGCGTTCCCCCCACTGCTGGACCCCGCCCGCCGTGGTGGAGGCGGGACCGTGCAGCGAGTTGTCGAGCTGCCCTGGAATAGTCACGCCCAGTTCTTCACGGACCGAAGCCACCTTGCGCTCCATAAACTCGCCAAGAAGAATATCGCGGACCTGCTCCTGCTCACGCGTGCGCGGCATGACCATGCCCGGCGTCCAATTGAATTGCGACAGGGTCGGATCGTTCAGCAAACGCTCCTGCGCATACACGACAAATTCCTGGCTCTCATTACGGTTGAGCGACCAGCCTCGTTGCTCAGATTCGCGCACGTCTTGGCTGACACGCTGGAAGGTTTCTTCGGCTCGGGTCGCCTCGAGCGACGCCGAGCGCGATTCCCCAACGCTGACGCCAAGCTTCTGCGAAAGGGAGCGCACCTCGCTATCGCCACTCGTGCTGGTTTCTCGCATGAACTCATCCCGCGCTGCACGGGCCTGTGTCGAATTGGTCTCTTTGGTGAGGTAATCTTTCAACTCTGAATAAGCTTGGTCACCTGAGATTGTACGCCCCGTATTCTCCGACGCAATGGATGCTAAACGAACTCCAAGTCCACCTTTGACGCCAACATCAGCAAACTTATTCTTCCATACGCTTGCAAGCGCCTCGATACCTGCATTTGCGTCGCCAGTCATTTGTGTTGCTCGGGCAACCTGCTGACTGTCTGATTCGGTTAACCCGAACTTGCTTGTCAGGCCGCTCGAAAGGCTACGCGACACATCCGTCATCCTCGCAACGCTGTTGTTGAACCCAGACCCCGTTTCAGTAGAGCTGCCCCGGCGATGTTCGGCTGCCGAGAGCAGATCGGTGGCGGTGGTGGCGGTCGCGTTCCAGGACTGCGACGCGGAGTTGCGCAGCGACTGCGTGTGCGACTGCCCTTCCGACAGGGCGCGGCTCATCTGGCTGTCGAAGCCGGAAGTCCGCGTCGGCGTGAAGGAGAGGTTCGAGATGCCCTGCCGGGTGTCGAACGCGTTGCTGCCGTCGGCAAAACCGTAGGTGATCCCGCCATCGGCATTGGTGTACGACCCGACCGCGAACCCGTCATTATATTTGGGCTGGGTGTCCCACTTGTTCGACTGGGTCATGCCCGAGGTCAGGTTCTGGAACGAGGTATTCCCGTAGGAATAATTGCCCGTCGTGCGCTCGGTCGCCGCCTGTTCGGCCGCGCTCTGCGCCGGCTGCAACATCGAGGTCGCATGTCCCGCGATCGCCATCGCGCCGCGCGCCATGCCTCCGGCGATGAACGGCACGCTCATCATGAGGAAACCGGCAAGCGTCGATATGCTCTCGTTGACGTTCGCCATGCCGTCGCTGACCAGCAGCGTCGGCCCTGTCGGCGAGACGCCATGATAGAGCGCCGCCGCACGGCTCATCACGAACATGTGCAGGATGACGTAGAGCGGCCCCCAGGAGGCAAGGTAGAAGAATCCCGTTCCATAGCCCTTGAGGGTCTGGATGCCCGTTCGCGGGAACAGGAACAGCGGGAAGAGGACCGGGAACATCGCGTAGAAGACGACGGTCAGCACGATCCCGAGCAACGGCACCCAGGTCATCGCCTGCGTCGCGATCGAGGTATAGGTGTTCTTCGCCTGCGCATCGGCACGCTGGGCGGCATAGGCATCCCATCCTGCGTCCGAGAAACTTTCGCGCGCGGCCAGGAACGCGTCGATCATCGAGACCTGTCGCAGATAGGTATAGGCGTCGCTCGGCGTGCCGTGCATCTGCGCGGCAACGATGGGAAGGTCATCGCGGATCTTCTGCGCCGCCACCGCATCGGAGAGACCGGGATAGGCGCTCCTGGCAAAGGGGATCAGATCCTTGTCGAACGCTGCCTGCCACTGCCCGTCCAGTCGCGAATAGGCCTCGTTGCAGGGAATGATCGTATTTTCGGTGGTGCCCGGTCCCGTCGAGGCGATCCAGCGCTGGCTGCGCGCTGGGCTGCCCGGTCCGATCGCCTCCCAGACATTGGTCGACCGGGTGAGATCGTCCATCGACTTGAAGCCCAGCAGCACGTCATAGAAGGTGCATTGCTTGAGATGCTCGTCGAGGTTCGCCCGGAACACGCTGTCGGTGATCTGGAAGGTCCGCGCCTTGTCCATCAGTCGCGCACCGTAGATCATGCCGTTGGTCGAGAGCGAAAGCGCGTTCGGCATGACGAACACCGTCTCGGCCGTGCGCGTCATCCAGTCACCGACCTGGCTCGTGAAAGATGCCATCACGCCAAGGCCCAGCGGGACATTGTCGACCACCGCCGGCGCCAGTGTCGGATTGATGCGGTCGGTGACCTTCACGGTCACGGTCGGCACCATCAGCATCATGTAGATGAGCGTCGACTGGAGGAACCAGTTGAACCAGGCCCGCCAGTCAAGCGAGAAGGCCACGATGAACAGCGAGTAGATGAACCCCATCACCATCACGACCTGGAGGAGCGAGCGATAGCCCCCTCCCCCCGTCCACGCCGCGACCGCGTTGAAGACGTTGACGATATATTCGCCGCCGCCGATCGTGAAGACTTCGAGCGCGCCCATCGTGCCGTTCCCTCCCTTTAGCGGACGCCCTGCGCCGACAGACCACGCCCGAAGCGGAGCGAGGCGGACAGCTGCGGGCTCATTGCGTTCTTGAGGGTCGATTCCATAAATTGGGTATATTGAATTACCCGGTAAGTGTTGGAGATCTGGCCCGCCATCTTCTCGTTGCGCCGCGACAGCTCGGTCTTGACCGTGTCGACCTGCGCGCGCCACGCCTTGAACTCATCGGTGGAGACGAACTTCGCGCCCGCCTGCGCCTGCGAGATCGTGTCGAGCATGCGGTCGAGCATCGACATCAGCATGTCGATCGAAACCATCTCGGCGAGCGTGGCGCGATCACCGCCCGACAGGCCCATATGCGCCGCCTCGTTGACGACGAGGATCTTGTAGAGCGGGATCGAGGTGATCCCGAGCAGCGCAATCTCGTCGCCCGACAGGGGCGCGTTCGAGCGGATCTTCGACGACATGCTGTCCATCGCCTTGAGGACGCGGGTTCGCAGCGCCTCGTTGGTCGAGATCGTCAATTTGGTCGGCGTGGGCTTGAGGCACCCCTTGTCGTCGGTGGTGTCGCACCGCCACACATCGGTCGGCGCCGTAGCGGTGCCGTCGAGCAGCGCCTGATAGGTGTCCCAGCTCGCCGGCGCGATGAACCGGAACGTCCCCATGCTGTCCTTGGTATTGGCCGCATCGTAGATGATGGTCCCGACCATCGTCATGAGGAATTCGGCATATTCTCGCGATGGCTTAGTCGCGCTTTTGGCGTTGAGCGCATACCAGGTGTAATTCTTCGACTGCACCAGTTCGCCGTCGTCGCCCGCCTTGGCGAGGGTCGATTCACGCTCGCCCTTGTTGGTGCAGCCATGCCGCGCCGCGGCCGCATCGGAAAAGAAGCCCTTCGCGCCACCGACCTGCTGGCAGATGGTGGACGAAGCCCCGTCCATCGCCGGCCAGATCGAGCCGATCGCCTGCTGCGCCGCTTCGCAACTCGACATGTTGAACGCGTTAAGCTGCTGCACGCGCTGGCTCATGTCCTTCATGACCCCGCCGATCTGCGCGGAGATGGAATCGATCGCGAGCTGGAAGGCAAAGCCGATCGCGTTGTTCGCGGTCGCCTTGAGCATCGCGACGATTTCGTCGGCGTTGATGAACGAGAAGGAGCCGGCAAAGAGGTCGATACCGCCGCACCCGCCCCGCGCGCTAGGCAGCGCGACATTGACCGGATTGATCGACTTTTGCGGGAAGCGGCTCCAGAGTGATCCGCCCGAATAATAGCCCGCGGACTGCCCCTGGAAAGCGGTCGGGCCGGTGACGTTCGCCGCCGCGCCCGACTGGTTGAAATAGCTGTTCATCTCGCCCTGGACGTCGGCCATCGCCGGCGTCGCCACGAGCCCCCCGACTGCAAGGATCATACTGGCCTGCGCGAGGATCGCCGCGCAGAGGCGAAGGATCTGCCTGACCATCAGAAGTCACTCCCGGGTTTGATGCTGGTGAGCGTGAAGATGCGGTTCATCACCTCGTCGGCCGCCATCACGCCGTAGCCGATCGGCATCGGCCGCTTGGTGACCGTATCGAAGAGGACGAGTGCGGGGACCTGCTGTCCGCGCATGCCCATCGCCTTGTACTGACCGGTATCGACCGTGTAGTTCGGGAAGGCGCGGGTCGGACCGCCATCGAGTGAGATCGCCATGACGGTGAGACCGAAGCGATCCGAGATGCTGCGCATGATCGGGCCGAAGGTCTCGCACGCCGCGCAGGCCGACGAATAGAAATAGAAGACGCCGTAGCGCTGCGAAATTTGCGACAGCACCCGTTCGCGGTCGGCGTTGCGCGTATCGAGCCAGGTCCGCTTGCCCAACTGGTTGACCGGACGCTGGAGGGTGTAGTCGAGGTCGGGGTTCTGCCAGATCGTGCGCTGCCACATGTCGGCGAAGGACGACGCCCGGTCGAGCTGCTCGCGCTGGAACGCGATATAATGGGCGATATTCTCCGGCGTCGGTTCGAGGATCGCGCGCGCTTTCAATTCCTCCAGTTCCTTGGCGATCGCCGCAAGCCGTTCGGCCGAAGAGCGGGCGGGCTGCGCCGACTGCTGCTCGCTCGGCTTGGGCTTGGGCTTGTCGCAATAGAACCAGGTGCCGAGCCGCCGCTCGCGGCAGTAGAAATCGTCGCCTGTCTGGGCGGCGACCCGGTCGGCCCCGCCAAGATCCTCGTCGCGCTCCCGGTCGGCCGACGATGGCGCCTCGCTCTCGCGAGCCGAGGATACAGAATCGAGCAGCGGCGTCAGTTCCTGCGCGCTTGCGCCCGCCACAGGGGCGATGCCGCCTGTGGCGAGCGACAGGATGAGGGCAAGGGTCAGGGCGTTGCGCATATCAATCCTCATCTTTCTTGGGGTTCTTCTTCTCGCGATCCTCTTTCGCGCGACGGTCGAGATAGGCGCGCAGCATGCCAAGGAGGGACGGCTCGCGGGCGGAGATCAGCTTGGCCATGTCCTCGCCCAGGATGCGGAACAGGTTGCCGTAAACGGCGATGACCAGCGTGCGGGCGTGACGCTTGGGATACAGGGTCGTGCCGCGCCGCAGGATGAGGTTCGCGCGAATGAGGCGGGCGATCGTGGGTTCCAGATCGATCGCCCGTAGCTTCGTGTCGAACCATGCGTCGAGCGTGGGAATGAGGAATGCCGCCGGATGAGGCCCTGCCCGCAGCAGCGCAACAAGCAGCGCGAACTCGGCGATCGAGAGATCGGGAAACGGCCGATGGTCCGCGAGATTGGCGATCACGCTCATTTGCCCGCCTTGCTGTCGTAATAGGCCTTGATCCGTTCCTGGATCTGCCTGGAGGTTTCGATCTCGTCGGGGAGCTTCGCTGCATCCACGAACTCGGCATAGACTTCGGTGAAATCCATCTTCGAAAGGTCGAGCCGCGAGAACTCGTCGAGCGTGAAGCCCTTGCATGTCTCCTTCTTGGCGCTCCCCCACGGCTTGTTGATCTGCGGGCGACCCTGTTCCTGAAGGATGCGCGAGAGCTTGCTCTCGAAGCAGCAATAGGCCGTCGACCTGGACGTGCAGATGCCCAGCACCTTGTCGGTGCAGTATTGGCCGAGCTTGTGGCACATCCCCATGCGATCCTGGACGTCGAGCAGCTTCTCCTGGCTCGAGCACATGAACATGGTGAGGAACGGGGTCGCGAGCGCGGCAATGGCGGCGGGCCCACCGGCGATCGCCGCCGCGCCGGCAGCGGTCGTGATAAGGCCCGAGGCCTTCCCCGCGCAGCAGTTGACGAGACCGAATACCGGCTTGTGGCAAGTCTGCCGCTTGCCCGAGAACAAGGTCATCGTGTCGGGATTGAACTCTTCCTTCGCCTGCCCAAGCGCATGGAGACCGACGACTGCATCCTTGAACTCGGTCGATGCCTCGCGCTCGACCGGCTCACACTGACCGTCGAGGCAATAGACATCATCGCCGCAAATATATTGCTTGGGCTGCGTCGTCGGCGCCGTCGGGATCGGGCATTTATAGACCTTCGTCGTGACCTGACACGGACCGACCTGGGGATCGTCGAGGCATTCGTCGCGGACATAGACGCACTGCGGATTGCCGGCGAGTTCGCCGCAATCGCTGGCTTGCGTGGTGCCTACGCAGCTGTACGTGCGCTCCCAGTTCCAGCAAGCCCGCGTAATCTGGACCCCGTTGACGGTGCGCGTGGTGGGATCGGGATCGACGCAGGTTTCCGATTTCAGCTCGCAGGTCTTGCCCGCGGTCGACGCGTTGCACATCGTCTCGTCCCGGCGCTCGTTGACCACCTGTCCTGTCGTCTCGACGACATAGGAGCGGGCGACTGCCGGGCTGTCGCACTCATAGGTGATCTCCTCGCCATCGGCGACATCGGGCTCGAAGCATTTCCCGAGCGTCCCCTGGTGGCAGATGGGATAATGCACCGTTTCGCGCGAGCGCACCCGGCATACGCCGTTAGCGACGGGCTGCGTGAACGCAGGAAAGCAGCGCCGGCCCGTATTGTTGCCCGCGCGCGGCGGATTGCCGATCCAGTTTTCGCAAACATAGATATATTTGGTCGAACCCGGCGTCACATCCATGACGAGCGGGGTCCGGCACACCGCCGCGCTTTCCTCGACCTTGGTTCCCGTGTTGCAGGTCGCCTCATAATAGCCTGCCGACCCGCCTGGAGGGAGCGGCTTGCAGCTGCCGTCGGCTGCGCCCAGCGACTGACCGCTCAGATAACTGTTGGGGTCCTTCTCGACATCTTGCGCGCGACCGACCTCGCCAGCCCCCAGCGTCACCTTGAGGCGACCCGGATCGGTGACCATGCGCCACGCATCGTTATGTCCTGCGGCCGATCCGCCCGCCGCGATCAGGGCATCGGGATCGTCGGCATAGGCTTGCGCCGGATTGGCGGTGGCCGAATAGCCGGGCACCTGGCTGAGCGGTGTCGAGGTCGGCAGGCTTGCCGCGCTGGCCCGCGACGATTTGCCGAGCGCCTTGGCCTGCTCACGCGCCGCAGCGAGATCGCCCTTGGGATAGACATAGGGCTGGCCCGGTGTCTGGGTCGGCGCTTGCTGCTCGGCCTGCGCCTGAACGCGTGCGGCTGCGCTCGATGCGCTGGGCGCCTGTGTCACCGTCAGGGACGGCGCTGACATGGCAGACTGTGCCGGCGCGGGCTGGGGCGCAGAGGTCGCGGACGGGCCAGGCGATGCCTGGGCAGGCGGTGTCGGCTGCGCCGCCTCATTGAAATAGGGATAGTCCTGAAGATCGTAATAGCCACCGCTCGGGCTTGCCTGCCCGCTCGTTTGCGCGAGCGCGGCCCCCGGCAGGGACAGGAGAGCCAGAACGGCGCTCGCAAGGATGCCCCTCCCCGCCATCGTCAGGGCGTCCGCACGAGATTGGCGAGCGCGGTCCTTGCAACCAGCGCCCCCGGACCGTTCGCATCGGCAAAGGTCTCCAGCGCATAGCGGACGGTCACATTGCCCTCCATCCGGTCGAAGGGAGGGGGCGTCGTCTTGCAGGTCAGCCCGTCGCAGGGCGTAAAATCGCTCGATGCAACGACATAGGTCGGGACGGCGCTGACATCGAAAGCGCGGAACAGACGCGGGTCGATGCCGATCGAGGCGAACTGCTGCTCCTTGTCCACGACCTTTGCGAGCGCTGCGATGAAGGCCTTGCCTGAGTTGCCGGGAAATCCCCGGAACACGACCACGCCGCCCGCCGCCGAGGTCTCGGCGATAATGCGCTTAAGGGCCTGGGGCGGCATCGAGGTCGAGACGAACACCATGAACTGGGGCGCGGTGCCGCGATTGTCCTTGAGGTTGGCCGATGCGGTCTGGATCATCTCGTCGAAATCGACGACGCCTGCCGGTCCCTTGGGCAACCGGGCCTTGTCGATCGTGCGCATCTTCTCCATCGCGACCGCCTGCACGGTCTGCGCATCCTGGCGGAACGCCTCGCCACGCCGCTGAACCTCGCCGACGAGCGCGGCTGCATCGGCGTCCGCCTTGGCCGAGCGCGCACGGACGGCATCGAGATCGAGCCCCTCCACGCTCTGGCCGAGCACGGCCGCGCCGGTGCCGATGGAAGCGATCGCGGCAATCGATAGAAGGAGCTTCTTCATCGCCAACCTCAAAACATGCAGCAGTTGCGCTTGCGCCAGAGCAGATACCCAAAGTCCTCGCCCCCCACCGGGAAGGCGCGACCGGCGTCTGGCGGCAGCGTGGACGCCCCGATCGTCGAGCAGGCGAACTTGCCGCTCACGGTCGGCGTCGGGTTCGTCATCTGGATGCGGTATTGGGACTTCTTGAGGATCGGCATGACGTACTTGTTGCAGAGCGCCTTGGACCCTGCCGTCCCCCATGCGAGGCCCTGCCGGTGCATCTTGAAGAGCAGCCGCTCGGCCGCGAGGCGCGAGGACTGCACCGGCGAATTATGCGCCGCGATGTTGCCGTTCATCGGGAACATCGACCCGTTGCACCCGGAACACCAGAACATCTGATCGATCGGCAGCGCCGCGGTCGCCGCCGCGCAATCGGCCGCGCATGCCGCGACCGCGATCGGATTGTTGAACAGCGCGACCTCGGGATTGATGAGCGTCGTCAGTACATCGTCGTTCCAGAGCGGATCGATCTCGGTCATGTAGGCGACGTCGAACGAGGCCTGCTCGAAGCACAGGAAGTCGGTGAGGATCTCCATCCAGTAGAGCAGCGGATAGACGTAATAATGGGCCTGCCAGTTGGCAGAGTTCTGCGTCGTGCCGCCACCGATCCGGGGGCCGGTATATTGGCCTTGCCCAATGTCGAGACCCGGATTGAGCCGCAGCCCGCCAAGGTTGGGAAAGCACCAGGGCTTGGTCGTGACGTCGACGAGCCGCGCCGGTTCCCAAAAGCCGATCGAGATGCCGATCCGGGGAACAGGCGATCCGCACGCGCAAACGGGCAACGACGGATTCTTCGTGTCGGGCCGGCTTCCCGGCCAGATATGCGCGCCGCCGATCGACAGCGGAAACAGGCAGGACCAGCACACATCGGTCACAGGGTTTACGAACTTGCCGGTGCAGTTGGCAGGCAGCGCACTGGCGGGCGCGGACCATGCAGCGAGCGCGGCCAGGAACGCCAGAAGGCCCACAAGACGCCGCATCATGGCAATGGCTCCTCACCTTCGCTCTTGCGAACCCTCGCGTCGAAATAGGCATTGTCGGCGCGGTTCTTGCGCACGACGTAGAGCGGCACGAGGATGACGAGAGCGAGGACAAGTCCCGCGATCATGCCCCCTGCCCCCGGTCCGAACAGAGCGTGGAGCGGTCGGATCGCGGGCACGGCGAGCGCCAGTGCAAGCGCGGACCACAGGATCGACAGGCGCATCGCCTTGAGGCCCGGCGTTTCGGGCGCGGCCATCGGCGTCCTGAGCATGTCGAGCCACATCATGCGCCCGCTCCCGGCATCTCGATCTCGCTGATCCTGAGCACTTCCCCCTGGGGCGCTACGACAGCGGGAACATGCGCGATCCCGAAATGGCTGGTGAGCTTGCCCTGCTGGTCGAAGAAAAAGCGGCGCTTCTTCTCGCCCATGCGATCGAAGGGAGACCCGGCGACGAAAATGATTTTGGCGTTCTGCGCGCTCCAGCGCTTCATCGCCCACTCCACCTGTGCGTCATCGCGCCCGTCGATGAACACAAGATCGGTCTTCATCGCCACGAACGAGAGCGGATTGACCCGCTGCCCCGCCTGCGCGACGAGCCGACCCTTCTGATCGCGCACGTCCTGGTCGAGCACGATCGAGGGATCGAAGGTCCAGCTGCGCGCCTCGCGTACCGCACCGATCCCTGCAACCGGCAACGGATTGCGCACCCGCTCCTGCGCCTTGACGCGCAGCGCCGCCTGCATGCGCTCGATGCTGCCATCGGCCTGCATGGTCTTGAGACGCCGGTCGATCGTGTCCAGAAGATCGGGTTCGACGATCCCCCAGGTCTGTCCCATCACCCCATGGTCATGGGCCAATGCGCCCTCGACGACAGGCCAGGCAGAGCTGGCGACCAGTGCGATGGCGAGGAAGCCACCGGCAAGGGCGACCTGGCGGATCACAGGATCGGCGTCCCGGTTCCGACCAGCTGCTTTGCGCAGGCAAAGCCGATCTCGGCATAGCGGCTGTCGAACCCGTCGGGATGGGGCGTGCCGACATAGTAGCAGCCCTCAGGAACGCGCCCGACAGGCCCCGGTGTCAGGGGTTCCCCGGTGCGCGTCAGCGGCTTCATGTGCGCGACGCGGACGCCGTCGACATAGACATACGCGCCGCGATGCTCGACCAGCGAACCCGCCATCCCGATCACCCGCTTGCCGAACGGCCCTGTTTCCGGTCCGAAATGACGACGGACCAGAGCGTTGTCGGGCGGCACGAAGAACACATAGTCGCCTTTGGCCGGCGTCTTGCCGCGCGCGACGAAGAAGGCCCAGTTGGGCAGGCTCTCCGAGGCGTTGATCATGAAGGCGTGGCTTTGCTGCCAGGCACCGAGCGCATTATACCCCGCCCATGCGCTTGCCAGCAGCGCCACAGCGCTCCACTGGCGCACGCGCCGCGCGATGAGGGCCTTGCGGGCGAGCGGATCGCCCTCCCCTGCCGCACCGCTCACCGCGCCCGCAGGCGCGAGCCTGTCAGTAGCCGCCGCCATTGAGGCCTCCCTGCGCGGGCGGTGCGACCGTCGCTTCGACAGGCGAGACCGGTGCCGGGCCGAACGGCGAACCCTGGGGCGCTGGCGCCGCCTGAACCTGCGCGGACGGCGCGACACTTCCGGAGGCTGATGGAAGCATCGCGCCGACCGCGGGACCGGAGGCGGGAGCCGGCGCGGCCGCAGGGAGAGGCACGCGCGCGAAAACCGCCTTGCGGATCTGATCGGTGATATCCGGGACATTCTTGGAGAGGACCGCTTCGCCCACAAGGACGGTGGTGCCGCCCGCGCCGACCTTGCGCAGTTCCTCGTCGAGCGTACCCATGAATGCCCGCGTCTGGGCCGCAACCTGCTCGGGCGGGCTGTTGCTGTGGCTCTGGGCCTGCACATATTCCGACACGATCCCCTCGAGCCGGACACTTGCCATCGGCACGGTGGCAGGGGGCGTGAGCAGATGCTTGGTCACCCATGCGCCCCAAAGCAGCACCGCCACGATAAGCGCGGCTGCGACATAGGCGATCCTGGGCAGACCCTCGGGCTTGCGGCGCACGGCCTTCGCACCCGTGCCGCGCGCCGGCGAAGCGGGCGTGGCCTCGGGATGGATCGCCAAAGGGACAGGCGCGGGTTCGCCGGATACGGGGGCCGCTGTGGACCGATCGAGAACGTCAACCATGCCGGGTGCCTTTCGTGGAAGTGACGATCGCGAGCAGCAGCTTGCCGCGCAGCAGCGCGACCACGCCGAAGGCGACGATGAAGGTGAAGAAAAGCTGGTCGCCGAACACCGCACGGCGCGCGCTGTCAGCCGCGACGAAGTGCGTGCCGAGATTGGCGACCTGCGAGAAGAAACCGATCGCGGTGAAGTCGCCGAGCATCAGGAAGAAGAGGATCGCGACCCCGAAGGTCGCAAGCAGCGTCATCGCCATCCAGCCCGACGTGCGCAGCAGCACATAGCACATGTCCGCGAACGCCCGGGCGAACGCGCGCTTCCAGGAAAAGGGCGTCGGCGTCTTCCAGTCGGTGTCGAAAGGCGTGAGCGCGTTCATTCCGCCGCCTCCATGAGAGGCGTACCGATCGGTTTGCCGATATATTCCTCGGGATAGGCGACCCGCTCGATCGCCTCGTCCATCGAGCATCCCTGCTCGATCAGATGCTCGATGTCGGCAAAGGTCTGAGGGCTGGAAGAGTAGAGCGTCGCGGAATATTTATCGAGCACGAGGCGACCGACCGCCATCGAATCCGGCCCCTTGATCATGATGTCGGAATATTCCGCGCCGTTGCGCTTGAGCGAGCGCAGCAGGCTTTCGGTGTAGGGGTCCATGTCGAACCGGCCATGCTTCTGGAAGTCCGAAATCGTGTCGGGCTTCTGCATGAGGATGACCGACCAGTCGGAATTCTCGAGCGCGGCAAGGCTCCCTTCCGACTTGTAATAATCGTTCAGGCTCTGCGTCGCGGTGATGAGGGACGCGCCATATTTCCGGCAGGTCCGGCTGTAGGTTTCGACGAAATCGGCCATCGATCCGCCGCGCAGCATCTGCCACGCCTCGTCGATCAGCAGCGCCTTGGGGATCTGGCGATCCATCCGGCGCATCGTCTGCGAGGACATGAACATGATCGCGGTCAGCACGACCGAGCGCAGTTCCTCGCGGCTCGAGAGGTCCGACAGTTCGAAGACGGTGAGCGCGTTCGACATGTCCACCGACGCCTCGCCGGTAAAGAAGCTGCCATAGGTGCCCGCACTCGAGAACGGGAACATCGCGATCGCCAGATCCTGGCCCTGCGGCGATCCGTCGGTGCGCAGCGCCTCGACCACATCGTCGACGCTGCCCCCCCGCCCCTTCGCTTCCCAGACCTGATTGACCGCGCGATCGATAAGGCCGCGCTCGGTATCGTTGAGCTTGTCGATGTGGCGACCCATCTGACCGACGATCGACTTGAGCATCGCGAGCGCGTCGATGAGATAATCCTCATCCTGCGCGACCAGCGCCTCGTCGATCATCGAGAAGGGATTGAGGCTGAAGCCGTCGCGCAGGCGAAACTCGACAAAATTGCCGCCCAGGCTCTTGGACATATGTTCGAACGAGCGGCCATCGTCGATCACGATGATCTTGGCACCGACCCCGGCGAACGCCGCGCACAGTTCCTGAAGCGCGACCGACTTACCCGACCCGGACTTGCCGAACACCGCGACATTGTGGTTACCCGCCTTGTTCTCGAAGGGCGACCAGAAGAAGGGCTGGCCGCGCCGTCCGATGAACATGAGGTGCGGCAAGCCCCCGCCCAGAAACTCGCCCTGGATCGGCAGCATGTTCGCCGCGGTACTGGTGAGCATCGTGCGCAACCGCTTCATGCGCTTGAGATCGCTGTCGAGGCCGTTGCCCAGCGTCATCGGCAGGCACGACATGAACGCCATGATCTGGAGAAAGCGTTCGTCGAGCAGGTCCCAGCCAGCGGCCTTGTACATCGACTTGACGGTGCGCTCGTTGGCATCGCCCATCCCCTTGGGGCTGATGATGCCGACCGCATAATAGGCCTGCACCAGCTTCTTGCCGAGGCGCAGTTCCTGGGTGACATGCTCCCATTCGCGGCTCTGGTCCTTGAGCTGCGGCAGCAGGCGCGCCGACTTCGAATCCGCAAGGCTCGACGTGCGCATGAACTTGTAACCCGCCTTGGACGAGGCGGCCTGCTCGTCCTGATAGCACAGGCACAACGAAGTCAGCGTCGGACAGCCAGGGCGCAGCTTGTCGGAGAACATGTCACCGATCAGCTTCTGCACGTCCCACGGTGCCCAGCGGTTGGGAAGATTGCGAACCGAGAAGAAGCGATAGTCGAACGTGTCGGGTCGGATCTCCTCATACTGGGTCTCACCCGAAAGACTGGTCACGGCGCGCAGCGGCTCGACCGAAACGAGCAGACGATCGGCGTGGACGACGGTCTGGACGTCGCGGCGCACGCACTGGTCGGCAATCGGATCGAGGTCGGAATATTCCGATACCTGGTCCGACACGTCGAACGCGGGCGCGGTAATGTCATCGATCAGCGCAATGAGATCGACCGGCTTCATTCGCGTGGCCGGCATGTCGATCGACGCCAGGGTCGAGACGATACTGTCGCGCACGCCAATCAGTTCTTCGGGTGTCGCTTTCGACGCAGCGATCGACACCGACAGAAAGATGCGATGATTGCGGACATGGAAAGGCCCGTCCTTCGACATCGAGACCCATGCCCCGTGCCGCAGGAACGCCGATCGCCGCTCCGCGATCTTGCGATGCACGCCGCCGGCCTTGAACCGTGGCAGCGCATATTGCGCGATCAGCGCGCCCACGCGCGGGCTCTGGAACGAGAGAAGCTGGACGCGCGCGCTGGGCGGCACGCTCTCGGAAAGCATCTGCGCGAGGATCTCGCCGGTGCGCTCATCGGCCCCCATGAGCGGCGCCAGCTCGAGCGCGAACGCAAGGCTGTCGGTCTGGTAGAACAGATCGTTGCGCGCGTCGAAGCTCCGATAGGGCAGCCATTGCGAGAGCATGGGCGCGCCGTGCGAGGGCGTACCCTGATCGGGGCCGCGTGTGTCACCCAGCAGCCGCGCGATGAAGCCTGTCTTAGCGGCCATGGCTCAGTCCTCCACGCGCGGAGAGAACGAGGCAGGCCGGTTCGCCGGGTTCCCCGAAGCGAATTCCGGCGCATTGCTTTTGGGCTTGGCACCGACCGGTGCCGGCGCGGGGGTTGCAGCCCGTGCAGCGACCGGGACCCCCTTCCCTGCCGCCGCCTCTCGCGCCTTGGCGCGCGCGGCTGCGACCGCCGCGGCGGTCGGGGCACCCACAGCGCTCGCCGGCGGTACTGCCACGACCGGCGCGGTCGCCGGGACTTCGACAGGTGCCGACGCGGACGGCGGGATCGGCGTACCGAGCTGCGAGAGGATCTCGGGGCTGACGTTGAGGACCTGCGTCGCGGCAAGGGCAGGACCGTGCCCGTCGGTCGCGGCGAGCCATTGGCCGTTATCGACCACGGCCTGCACGACGCTCGTTTCATGATAGCGCCCTGCCCCGTCGACATGGGCGGGAAAGACGATGCGCAACACCTTCTGCGGACCCACACCCGACGCCTGCGGGGTCGCTGCATAGGCGATGCGCTGCGGCCCCGCCTGCCGCAAGGGCGCCTGGAAGGGACCTGCGGGACGATAGCTCGTCTCGCCGCTGATTTCCGCGAGCGCCTTGTCGTCGATCACGGTTGCGGGCGCACAGCTGCCCCCTTGCGGGGCACCGCACGCAAAGCTGCCCTTGATGTTGGTCCCGAAGGTCGTGCACCCTGCCAGCAGCACAAGGCTCGTTGCCATCGCGATCGCGACCCGCCGGGTGCGGCCTCGCGGGCGATACTGGGACACCGGACAGTCCGGCAGACGGATCGCCGAACGGCTCATGACCTTGCTCCCTTCAACCATGCAAGAAGTTGCGCCTTGGGCTGGAACCCCTCCATCACCGCGCCATCGGAGCGCACGAGAACGGGCGTGCCGTTGAGACCGTGCGCCTTGGCGAACGCCTCATTCTCGTCGAGACCGCTGGTGTCGCACTTGCCCGTCCCTGGCACCGGGTCCTGCGCATAGGCGGCGCGTACCGCTGCATGCCGGTCCTTCGCGCACAGCACGCGATCGGCGACGTCCCGGCTTCCGAGCACCGAGATCGGCCGCTCGATCACGCGCACGTTCATCGTCTCGAGCGTCTGGCTGAGCGCCCGGCAATAGCCGCAATGGAAATCGGAAAAGACAGTGACGCTCTGGGACCCCGAACCCCATATGATCGCTCCCTTGTTCGAGAGCTTCGAAAGGTCGAGCGTGCGGACGGCCCCCCGTTGTTCCGTCACCCGCGCCCCGTTGCCGGGCGCAGAAGGCTCGGGCGCATCGGCTGCCGCATTGGCGCGCGCCGCGCCGCCCACCAGCATGTCGGGGTTGAGCGCCAACAGGCGCGCTGCCGTCAGGTCCTGCCGGGTTTCCATGTCATAGACCCGGCCGATCACGAGATAGCGGGCCGACTTGTCGACATAGAAGAGATTGGCGCCGGCGGTAACTTCGCACAGCCCCTCGATCTTCGTGCAATCGATCCCGGTGATCGGCGTCTTGGGGAGCCGCTGCTGGAGCGCGGCCTGCACCTGCGGCCCGATCGCCGGCTCCGCGCTGCCGGTCAGCATCATCGCCGCGCTGGCCGCGACGCCAAGCAGAATATTCTGTGTCATAAGCATATCCTTTCGGCCCGAGGCTCAGTTCTGGATGAAGACGCCTTCGAGGAAGACGATCTCGACATCGATGCCGGTCGGCATCTCGATGATCGGCTGATATTGCTCGGCCCGCTCGATCAGATATTTGCTGACCATGTCGGCGGACTGGGCGATGCCGTTGCCCAGCCCGGCCTGTGCGATGTCGCCCATGCCGATCTGTTCGCGCTTCCCGTTGACCGTCACGTTGTTGCCGGTGAGGAGCGAGTTGGTGTTGGCCGAGAAGCCGCGACCGAAACCACCTGCGATACCGGCGATGAAGGCCTGGCCGACAAGCCCGCCCTCGCGGCTGACCACCCGCCCGCGCACGCCGGTCTTGCCGGCAAAGCTGATGAAGCCCTTGACGTCCGAGACCGCGAAGCGCCCATTGGCCTGCGGACAGGTCATCCGCTGGAGCTTCACATAGACCTTCTCCGAGGAGAGGTCGCCGCGTGCCGCGCCGTTGATGACGCAGCCCTCGATCCGGGTCGTGAGCAGCTTGCCGTTGCTGTAAACCGAGCGCGCCGGCCCTGTGATCCGCAGCACGACGGGAAGCGGATCGCTCTGCGACTGCACCCCTGCCGACGCATCGACGCCGACGATCACCTTGGCCTTCGCGATCGAATTGGGCGGCAGATAATTGGGGCTGTCGGTATAGCTGGTCGTGCCACCCGAAATGCGCGTCGCCGTTCCGCTCGGCCCGCCCTCGAACGAGACGAGCTTGATCGAGCGCGACTGCGACACCGCGGCAGCGGCCGCCTCCCCTGCGCTCATCGGTGCGCCCGGACCCCGATAGTTGGGCTGGCCCATCGGCCCGTACATCTGCGCGGGCGCCGGCGCAGGGGGCGCGCTCGACCGCTGCGCAAGCTGCTGACGAAGCTGGTCGTTCTCCTGCTGGTAAGCGCTCATCACCCGCTGGCCATCTGAGGCCATCGACTGTTTCTCGCCCTGGAGCGCGGCGATCTGCGCCTGAAGCTGCTCCATCTGCGCGCGCTGGCCGTCGACACCCTTCAACTGGTTGTTGATCGACTGCATCTGCGCTTCGGATGCCGCCTGCCACTCCCGGTCCGACATGTTCCGGTTGACCATGTCGTCGGTGGTGATCTTGACGACCTTGTCGTCTGCGCCCGACGTCTTGAGCTTGGTATCGTCGCCCATGACGTACCAGGACCCCAGCACCAGTGCGAGCGCGCCGCCGCAGCCAAGGTAGAGCAGCTGCTTCTTTCGGACGGCGTCGTTGCCGGCCATCAGTTCGCCCTCGCCTTCTTCAGGCTCGGCATCGAGTTGCTTGGGTTTCCTGCCGGGGAAAAGGTCCTTGAGGCTCATGGCCGCACTCCGTTGGCGAGGCCCGACGGCGTGACGATATACGCTGTGGTGACTTCACCGGGTTTGAGGTTGGGATTGGCGACCGATACGGCGATCGCGTTCGACGGCGCGATCGTTCCTTCGCCCAGCGCGACAGGCGATCCGCCCTTGTTCTCGATCCGCAACACGCGCCCTGCGAGCGCCGTGCCCCGATATTCGGTGAGCATCTGCACCTTGAGCGACCCCACCATGACCGGATCGGTAACCGCGGGGCGGACGTCGAAGCCCTCGAGCGGGGCTTGCTGGAACATCGCTTGGACGAGCGTGGCGGACGCTTCCTGCGGCGTGGTGTCGGCCTGTGCGACCGCTGTCTGCGCCTCGCCTGCGATATCCTTGTTCTCGACGAACACCTGTTGCGCGTCGTCGCCTGCAAGGCGGCAGCTGAACTTGTAGACATACCCCTTGGAGGTCGTGCCGAAGAAGGAGACGTTGGCCCGCGAATAGGCTTCGGGAACAGAGACGTAGATGTCGCCGCGCGTCGGCTCGTTGACGACCGTGAAATCGTCGCTCTCGACGCCGGTGGTCAGCTTGGAGACACTGGCAAAGCGGTCGTCCTTGAGGCTGATCCGTGTGAGGCCGGACTTGGAAAGCGTGCAGGAAACCTCGCTATTGTCCTTTGCAAGCAGATGCTCGTCGGCAAAGGCAGGCGCAGCGAGCGCCATTCCCCCGACCAGGATCATGCCTGCGCCGACGAAGCGCGAGAGCGAGCAGACGCGGGAGGCGATCGCCGTCCCGCCTCCGATGAGGCCAAATGCGATCAGGGGCGTCATGCCTCGTCTCCGGTTGCAGCGTCGTCCTTGTCGACCTTGGTGACCATGCCGAAGCCCTTCAGCTGAAGGGACAGGCCGCGATAGGACCAGTAGAAGCGGAAGGTTTTCGCCTCGGCAGTCACCGCCTTGGAGCCGACGACGGTATGCAGCGTGCCGGTCACTTCCGAGGTCAGGTTCTCAGGATCAACCTTCATGCTGGCGAGCGTGAAATACTGGCTGATGCTCGACCCGCGCTGTTCGCTCAGGATCTTCATGAGATCGCGCTTGAGCGAGCCGTGACTTTCGGGCGTCGCGATCTTGAGGATCGACTCCATCCAGTAGTCGAGATTTTCAGGCGAGCGGTTGAGCGTCATCAGCGCGGTGTCGCGCGTGACCATCTCGAGATACTCCCGGCTGACCCCGCTCGAGGACAGCGTCAGGGGCGTGCGGACGATAGGTTGAAGGACGATCTCGCGGTCGCGCGTCGCGCCGACCAGGAAGAGGATGACCACGAGGCCCGCGAGAACCAGCGCCACGATGCCGAGCATGTTGCGCTGCTTGAGAACCCGCTGCGACTGCGCGAGACCGACACTATAATCCATTTCAGCCCACCATCACGCGAAGGTGGGAGGGTGGCGTCGCCTTGAGACCGGTAAAACTCGACGGCAGGTGCCAGTAGGCCATGTGGAGAATCCACGATGTGGCCTTGCCGGCTTTGAGCTTTCGGAAGCCCCACCATCCGAGCAACGAGACCATCAATCCGATCACGACGTGCTGCGAAAGGATGCCCCAGATGAAGGGGATCGCCATCGCGAGGAACTCGTCCAGCGTCCAGAAGCCGATCAGCTCCGGATCGTCGAGATGCGAAGGGATGGTATACCTGTCCATAAGCGCTCACCGCCCTCCCAGCGGTTGATCCCAGTCGGTCCTCAGATCGTCGCGGTGACGGTCGAGGTGACGATCGGAATGCCGGTGCCCGCACCGACGCCGACGGCGACGGGAACGGCCACCTGGCCGAGGCTGAAGCGACCCGACGCAAGCGCGACGATGCCGCCGGCAAGGCTCATCACGGTGATGATCTTGCCGCCCGAGCCCTCGAGGAAGTCCGTGAACTTCGTGAGCGCGGTATTGAACGTGGTGTCGGTGCCCGCAAAGGCCGCCGAAGCGCCCAGGATCATCACGCAGGCGATGATCGCAAGGCCAAGAAGGATACCGTTGATCTGGTTACCCTTCGGCATCGAAAGTGCAGTCATGCTCTTTCCCCTTGGAAGACGACGCACAAGCACGTCGTCTCCGTTAAGAGGATATAAACTCATGGTGATCGCAAGTATTAAATCTTGGTGTGTAATAGAATTACACTAAAGGGTGTAATAGGATTACACACCTGTGTAACCAGGTTACACACTCCACATCATTGACGAGCAAACAGTGTAAAATTTTTACAATCTTCGTTGCGATGTGGAAACGTATTACCAGTTCAGGTGCATTCCCGAAATTTTCGTTCGCTGAAATATTTTTATTACTGCGGCAAACTTTCTTCTGTCTGCGCTGGCGGGCGTCCGCTTACAGCGGTATCAATCGCCTCAATGTCCCAAGCCCTATATACCTTTCGCGTTAGCGACCGCGTTTTCCGCCTCACCGCCGATGCGATCAGGGTCTATTCCCTTAAGACCGGCCAATTCGAGACGGTTTCCTCGACTGCCATACATGGTCTCGGAATTATTGGAGAAATGCTCGATTTCCGACAAATCTGGCGGTCGGCGAGCGAGCGTGACGAGACAGGTGATTATCGCATAACGCTGCGTATCAATCTTCGAGACAAACCCGCCTTCCAGGCCGCGAGGGAGGCCATCGCGAAGGCGACCGGCACAGTTCCTCCAGTTCGGTTCGTCTTTGTCAGCGCTCTTCTCGCCGTGTTTGAAGGAACCGATTCCTAAATCTGCGATGAACGGTGATTCACATGGGATTGACAGAACCGACTCATACGGCTGTATGATACCCCCCTAACCGGGGGTGCCATGCCATGAGCGACCGGAGTATCGGGTCACAAGAAAGCGTCAAACGCCAGGAGTGCTTCAGGCGCCTCTTTCTTCACGAGTGGAGACGACGCCGGATCACGAACAAGGAAATGGCCCGCAGGCTCGGCCGCAGTCTCAGCCTGATCAACAAGATCAAGGCATGCAATGCCGCTGTTACCCCGGTCATTCACAATCAACTCGTCGCTGTCCTCGAGATCGATATCGACGTTGCATCTTTCGCCATCGACATACTGGGGAAGCCCGAACTCTATTTTGACCCGGGTTTCCGGCAGTTCGTTCGCTGGATCGTCGACGTCGCGTCCAATTATGACAATGCGGGTGAGGAATGCGCCACGTTCATGGCACTTGCCAGCGAGGTTGGATCCGCACCGGGCGCGCCGTCTATCTTTCAAAAGCTGTTAGGCGACATCCAAAGCCCGGTTGCTACAGCATCATGAGTCGAGCGCGGTGTTGAAAGCAGATGTCTTATGACTATCCTGCCCCATGCCCGAAAAGGACTCGACGACAAGGAGCGCACGGTCGATGCGTCGCAAAAAGCTGCGTGAGGACGCAGCTGGCTATCGACGTTCAACATACGCCCTCTCCCCTACATCCATCGACATCGTGGAGAAGATCCGGCAGCGCCTCACACTGCCGTCCCGCGAGGCAACGATCAACGCCATACTCGAACGGATCGATAGCGACATTCTCTTGCGCTACGAATTCCTTGGCCCGCGAACGCCAGATCGCGCCAACAAAGAGCCATGAATCCTACTGCCGGCAATCGGCTCAAACCGGCCGTCAGTTTAAGTCTCACTCCACCATTGCGTGCTTCTGCGCAACACGTCGGCCAAGACTGGCGCGGATGCCGTTATCTAAGAGTCTGACTCGAAACTATCGGCTGTATTTTCATAGACGTACGATGCGTCGAGTGAGGAGCTGGACGGAAGCGGTGAACAGCCAGCAGCGGGCCGATGCGAGGGTCTGTTCGAAGTCCTTTGCAAGGCGACGGTTGCGGCCGAGCCAGGCGAATGTCCGCTCGACCACCCAGCGTCGCGGCAGGATTTCGAAGCCCTTTGCCCTGTCGGACCGTTTGATGATCTCGATGGTCCACTGCCCGAGCCGGGCGAGGCTACCCCTGAGCTTCTTCCCGGCATAGCCGCCATCGGCGAAGACGTGCCGCAGCCATGGGAACGAGCGGACGATCTCGGCCAGCAGCAGCGGAGCACCGTCACGGTCCTGGATATCGGCGGTGTGGACCACGGCATGAACCAGATTACCTTCGGTATCGGTCACGATATGACGCTTGCGCCCCTTGATCTTTTTACCTGCATCATAGCCCTGCGGACCTCCGCTTTCGGTCGTCTTGACGCTTTGGCTGTCGATTACACCGGCACTGGGCGAAGCCTCACGGCCCTGGGCGGTGCGTAGGTCTTGCAGCAGATAATGGTTGATCCGTTCCCACAGGCCCGCATCGCGCCATAAGTAGAACCAGCGCTGCACGGTCGAGGCCGGCGGAAAACAGGGGGGCAGCATCCGCCAGGGCAACCCGCCGCGAAGCAGGTAAAGGATCGCCTCGACAATGCGCCGGACTGGCCATTTGCGAGGCCGCCCAGTCTGCGATGGCGGCGGGAAAAAGGGCTCCAGAACGGCCCACTCACCATCGGTCAAATCGCTTGGCAGGGCGAGGCCTTTGCGCGAATGATGCGCGCGGGTGGTATCGGTCCACATCGCTGATCTCCGGAAGTTCTTCGCAAAACCTCCTGAATCAACGGCAAGGCACGGCGTCAAGCTAACCTGCTGATATCACCCACCTTAGTTTCGGGTCAGACACTAACTGGGAAATGCCTGTAGAACGTGGAAATCGACACACCAATTGCAGAGGCAATCTCGGTGGCCGACATCTCGGTTTTCAAAAGTTGGGGTGACTACACGAAAGTGAGTTTTACGTACGCGATACACGAACGAATGCAGTACGATTACGGGGGAAGGCTGCTACAGGCGCCAGCGCTCATCGGAACATAGAAGGTTTTGCGGGCCAAACGAACGGTAGCGAGCCTAGGATAAAGCCCAAAAACGTTGCCTGAAGCGGCACCGAAAAGCCAAATGCCGGAATGCTCAAAGCTACCAGAGCGTAGGTGTTTGCAGCGACGTCACCGATCATTATTGACGCGGCCAAAACCAATCCCGCCCGTCTGAAGCGCGATAGAAGTAGCACAATAGCAAGCGCGTCTAAGAATATCAGTGATGTCCAAAATAGCTCGAGTTGAAATGGTCCCCAATCATAGGGCCTCCATCCGTATGCTACAAAGTCTCGCGCATGATTGAAAAAACCGAGGCCGAAGCAGGCTATGTAGATTCCCATGATAACCCGAATACGTGCGTCTACGCGGGACCGCGCTGGTGTAGCGTGGTAACGGATCTGATCGATATTTGGTGCCATAGCTATTCCGCCGTTGCGCCTTCCAACGCTTTGTAAAGGGCGGTTTTTCCGATTTTAAGGCGGGCGGCGGCCTCCCGCACAGTAAGGCCTGCTGCGATGTGCGCCCGGGCCTTGCGCAGCTTGTCGGGAGTGACGACAGGGCGGCGACCGCCCTTGCTGCCGCGCTCGCGCGCGGCGCGCAGACCCGCCTGGGTGCGCTCGCGGATCAGATCGCGCTCGAACTGCGCGAGGGAGCCGAAGATGTTGAACACCAGCATGCCTCCCGGCGTGGTTGTGTCGATGTTCTCGGTGAGCGAGCGGAACCCGATGCCCCGCGACGCCAATTCACCGATCTTCTCGATCAGATGGCTCATCGAGCGGCCGAGCCGATCGAGCTTCCACACCACCAGCGTGTCGCCGGCGCGCAGATAGGCCAGCGCTTCAGCAAGACCGGGCCTGTCAGTCCTGGCGCCCGACGCATGATCGTCGAAAACACGGTCGCATCCTGCCCGCTCCAGTGCGTCGTGCTGAAGCGAGAGCTTCTGGTCGGGGGTGGATACCCGCGCATAGCCGATCAGCGCCACGGGCCGCCCCATACTGTCCGTTTTCCCATCATAATGCGATCTTGTCCGAATCGCCATCGAACGTCCAGAGTTGACGGACACATTCCCAGTGACCGTCCAACGGACGTCTGACGGACAGCGACATGGAGGGGTTCGACCTTGGCCAGAAGACACCTGCTAACCCGCGAGATGCTTGCGGGCCATTATGATCCGTCGCTCGATGAACGCGAGATCGCGCGTCACTTCACCTTGACCCGTGACGACCTCGAACTGATCGCATCCCGGCGTGGCGACGTCACCCGTCTCGGCTATGCGATGCTGATGCTGTATCTGCGCTGGCCGGGGCGCGTGCTGGAAGCCGGCGAAGTGCCGCCCATGCCGATCCTCGCGTTCGTGGCCCATCAGTTGGATGTGTCGCCCGCATCATGGCGCGACTATGCCCGCCGCGACGAAACGCGGCGGTCGCACCTCGCCGACCTGTCGCGGCGCTTCGGTCATCTCGTTTTCAGTCGTGCGGATTTCCACGCGCTGGTCGCGTTCGCCATGCCGATCGCGCAGACCGTCACCCAGTCCTCGCGGCTTGCGGGCATCGTCATCGACGAGATGCGACGCCGGCGATTGCTGCTGCCGCCCGTGACGGTGATTGAGGCGATAGTGCGACGGGCGCGGCAGCAGGCCGGAGATCTGGTCCATGACGTGCTCGCCGGAGATCTCGGCGAACCCGAACGCGCGACGCTCGACGCCCTCCTGTCGCGGCGCGACGACAAAAGCGCGACCTGGCTCTCATGGCTGCGCAACCCGCCCCTATCGCCGGCCCCGCGCAATATCCTGCGACTGATCGAACGGCTCGACCAAGTTCGCGCGCTGGGCCTGGCGGCCTCGCGCGCCGCGACCATCCCGCAGGCGGCATTCGACCGGATCGCCGACGAGGCGGCGCGCATCACGCCGCAGCATCTGGCGGAACTGCCCGACCTACGCCGTCATGCGATCCTTGTCGCTGCCGGCATCCGGCTTGAGGAAAGCCTGACCGATGCGGTGCTGACGATGATGGACAAGCTCCTGGGGAGCATGATGCGACGGGCCGAGAATCGGACCAAGGACAAGGCGATCGGCACGATCCGGTCATTGCAGGCGCAGCTTCGCCTGCTCACCGGCTCATGCCGGACATTGCTCGACGCGCGGGCGCGAGGCGTCGATTCTCTTGCCGCCATCAGTTCGATCGACTGGGAAAGGTTGGGAACGGCGGTCGTGGACGCCGAGCTACTGATCGCGCCGGAAACAATCGACCGCACGGCGGAACTGATCGAACGGCAGCGCTCGCTGCGCTCCGTGATCGGGCCGTTCCTCAACGCCTTTGAGTTTCGCGGGGCCGGTGCGGTGCAGGGCTTGCTCGATGCGGTTCGGCTGATCGCCGACATTTATCGCACCGGACGACGGCGCCTGCCCGATAACCCACCGCTCCGCTTCGTGCCGCCGTCATGGCGGCCGTTCGTGCTGCGCGATGGCGTGGTCGTCCGCGCCGCCTATGAGCTGTGCGTGCTCACCCAACTGCGCGACCGGCTGCGCGCCGGCGACATATGGGTGGCGGCGAGCCGTCATTATCGCGCCTTCGACAGCTATCTCCTGCCGCCTGCAACCTTCGATGCGATGCGCGCGCGAGGACCGCTGCCACTGGCGATCGATACTGATTTCGACAGCTTCGTCGCCGGTCGCCGCGCCAGTCTCGACACCGCGATCGAGCGGGTGACGATCCTCGCTCGACAGGGAGAACTGCCCCAGGTGCGCCTTGACGACAATGGCCTTGTCGTATCCCCGCTCAAGGCGATCACGCCGCCGGATGCAGAGAATATGCGCCGCGTCGCCTATGATCGGCTGCCACGCGTGAAGATCACCGATCTCCTTTTGGAGGTCGATAGCTGGACTGGCTTTTCCGAGTGCTTCACCCATCGCCGCTCCGGTCGCGTGGCGGACGATCGTAACGCGCTCCTGACCGTGATCCTGGCCGATGGCATCAATCTCGGGCTGACGCGCATGGCCGAGACCTGTCAGGGCGCGACCCTGCGTCAGCTCGCCCATCTGCACGACTGGCATATCAGCGAAGCCGCTTATAGCGAGGCGCTGGGGCGGTTGATCGACGTTCACCGCACCGTGCCGTTGGCCGCGCTGTGGGGCGACGGCACCACCTCTTCCAGTGACGGCCAGCTCTTCCATGCGGGCGGGCGCGGCGCCGCGATCGGCGACATCAATGCGCGCAACGGCAATGAACCCGGCGTCAGCTTCTACACCCACGTCTCGGACCAATATGATCCGTTCTCGAGCCGCGTGATCGCGGCGACCGCCGGCGAGGCTCCCTATGTTCTCGACGGGCTGCTATACCATGCCACCGGCCTGTCGATCGAAGAGCATTACACCGATACCGGCGGCGCATCCGACCATGTGTTCGGCCTCATGCCCTTCTTCGGCTACCGCTTCGCGCCGCGCCTGCGCGACCTGAAGGACCGGCGCCTGCATCTACTGCCGGGCCAGGAAGCGGGGCCGCTGCTGGCCGGTATGACCGGCGATCCGGTAGCCATCGGGCATGTCGCCGCCCATTGGGCTGAACTGCTGCGCCTCACCACTTCGATCCGCAGCGGCACCGCCACCGCTTCGGCGATGCTGCGCAGATTGTCCGCTTACCCACGCCAGAACGGACTCGCGCTGGCCTTGCGCGAGGTCGGGCGGATAGAGCGCTCGATCTTCATGCTCGACTGGCTGCGCGATCTCGACCTGCGCCGGCGCACCCAGGCCGGTCTCAACAAGGGCGAGGCCCGCAACGCGCTCGCCCGCGCGCTCTTCTTCAACCAGCTCGGCGAGCTGCGCGACCGGCGGTTCGAGAACCAGACCTATCGCGCCTCCGGCCTCAATCTCCTCGTGGCCGCCATCATCCTGTGGAACACCCGCTATCTCGAACGGGCGGTCGGGGCGCTGGCGATCCCGGAGGACGTTGCGCGCCATATCGCCCCGCTGGGATGGGAGCATATCTCGCTCACCGGCGACTATCGCTGGAATGTCGAAAGCCGCCCCGATCCCGGCCAGCTCCGCCCGTTGCGCACGCCTTCCTCGCTCCTGGCCGCATGATGCCATTCACCCGCGTTCGCCAAAGGTTCCCCCCTGGCGTACGTAAAACGCACTTTCGTGTAGTCAGCCCTGGCTAGACGATGACAGCGCGGTCGAGCCGGACATTGCTGACCGCATCGGTGAAGATATCCGGTTCGCAACCGAACCGGATATCCAGACCGACCTGCACGGCGAGGACCCCGATGCCAACCGCGATCCAGACGACCCGGGAATCCAGGAGATGCCGGATTACGATGCCGGGGATGACGGTGGCGAGTATGAATGGGACTGATCCTGCTGATCCTGCTGTGCTGGCTGTGGGACGGCCGTAGAGGGGCAGGGCGGGGCGTCCCGCCTTGTGGGCGGGACCGGGCTCTATTCGGCCCTGGCGGGCCTCACGGAGCCCCCTGGCGGGGTCTCCGCCCTGCGGGTGACGATCCCTATGCCGGCGCCGGGCGTCCTGCGCGCGGGCGGCGGCAGCTGGCTCGCCCTCCCGGGCTCACTGGCGCTGCCTTTGCGGCGCTGCGCCTGGCGGCGCATCACCGCCGCCCGTGCTCGGTCCGACCCGGCGTGCCCACCACAACATAATATTTTCTCTCTCTGTGATGAGGAAGTCTGGCATGCGGGGTTGGCGGGCCGTCAAGGACGCGCGGTCCCCCCAATTTTCACGCACCCTTCCGCCTCCGCTTCGCTCCGCCTCCAGGGCACGAGAAAATCGGCTCCCCCGCGCGCGAGCGTTAACCGGGGTCCGCGACCCTGCGGGCCGCGGCTTCCCGGTTAACGTCCCTGACCGCCCTGACCGCCGCATGCCGGATGAGATTCCTCACCGAGAGAAGGTGAGATTTTCAACTCATGGAGGCTATCATGACCAAGTACAGCAACTTCAACGACATGGGCCGCGCGATCAACGAGCGCCGCGCCGACGAGGACACCACCGAGACCTATCAGGGGGCGTTCATCGAGGCGAGCGAGATGGCCAAGCTTTCCATCGTCAGCGAAGCCGAGAAGCTGGACATGCCCGACCCGGAGCAGGCCGCGCACGCCGTCGAGCAGATGCTGGCGACGATGTTCGACGTGTTCCGCGACACCCGCATGGAAGAATTCGCCGCCGATCTCGCATGGGGTTTCGTCAACAGCTTCCACATGGTGGCCAAGCGCATCGAGGGGCGGGAGGATGACGCCGCCAAGAAGCTGGGCGACTTGGTGCGCAGCTACGACCCCTCGGAGATCTACGCGGTGGAACTCGAAGAAACCCAGCTGCTCTGCCAGACCCTCGAGAATTGCGCCGAGGCGATGCGCTGCATGCGGGACCACGCCGGGAACGTGTATCGCGTCGAGACCGGACGGCCCTTCTCGACCGTCCGCGGCAGCAGGGTGTCGTCCAAGCTGACCGCCTCGATGATCGACGGTGCCGACTATCTGGCGGCACGCGCGGCAAAGCGTCGGGACGAGCACAACCCGAGCGGCCCGATTGTCGCCTTCTCGGGCGGCATGGAATGGCACGACCACGAGCAGCTCTTCGAACGCCTCGACCAGATCAAGCGTCGCATCCCGTCGATGGTCCTGATGACCACCGCCATGAACAAGGGTGCCGACGCCATCGCAGCGTCGTGGGCGGCCTCGCGCGAGGTCAAGCTGGTGCGCATGTTCCTCGACAAGCGCCACGGCAACCGGGGCGGGTTCCTGCGCAACGACCGCATCGCCTCGCTGCGTCCCGTCGAAGCGATCGTCTGCGAAGGATCGGGCGTCCAGATCGACTTCGCGCGCAAGCTGCGAACCGCCGGCGTACCGCTCCACGTCTTCCGCAAGGACGGACAGGCGCCGGTGCAGCCCAGCCAGCGCGGCCGTCGCGCCTGACGCACTCACGGAAGGGCTCCGGGAAACCGGAGTCCTTCCCCTTTTTTACGTCGCCCTGGGCGGCGCTCCGGGGCATCGAGCCCCATCGCGCCGCGTGGGACTGACCTTGCGGTCGATCGCACCGCGTTGCCGGATCGACACGGCTCGCTCGCGGCAGGGCAATGCCGTCGCATTGCCGCTGCCTGCCACGCCTCGCCGATGCCGGGATCGATCTGTCGCTCCGTCGCATCGCCTCGCTCGCTTAGCGGTCATCGCTGAGTGCGATGACCAGCGCGCTACGCCTCGGCCGATGCGACCCTTGGAAAACCCCGGTGCGACCCCGAAAGGGCTATCCTTTGCTCGCCTCACTACAGAATGGCATGCGGGTATGACGGGCCGTCGAGACTTCGCGGTCCCCCAAATTTTGCGCTGCCCGTCCGCAATCGCTCCGCTCAGCGGACCGCCAGCACAAAATCGGCTCCCCCGCTCTCGAGCGTTGACCGGGATCCCTGCCTTCGCTGCGCTCGCCACGGCTTCCCGGTCAACGGCATCAACCGCCCTGAACACCGCATGCCGGACGGTTCGCGTCAGCAAAAGGAGAGTGACATGACCGACCCCATCTCGAACGACGACTACGCACTCTGGGCGGACGGAACATGCGCGACGATCGGCGAGGTTCGCAGTGGCCACTACACCCACATGTCGGACGACTATGAGATCATCTCGTGGACCGACACCGCACGCCTGATCGAAATTGACGCGGTCGATCCCTGACGGAGGATCGGTACGGCTCGCTCGCGCCAAGGCAATGCCGTCGCATTGCCACTGCCTGCTACGCCTCGCCGGTGCCGGGATCGATCTGTCACTCCGTCGCATCGCCTCGCTCGCATCGCGGCCACGCCTGCGCGTGTCACGCTCGCTACGCATCGACCGTCGCGGCTCAGCCGGCGTCTCGACTGCGGCATCGGCACGGCTCGCTGGCGGGCGCGGCGATGCCGTCGCATCGCCTGCGCTGCCGCTGCGCATCGCGCCGTGCCGATGCGATCGAGTATGGGCTGACCGGCACGGGTCGCTCGCTTCACGACGATCCCTTCGGATCGCCGGTTCGCTACGCCTCGCTCGTGCCGATCGCACCCGCTTATCGACCGCGCCCGTCTCGCTCGCATCGCGGCCCCGCCTGCGCGTGTCGCGCTCGCTACGCATCGACCGGCGCAGTCCGACCAATGCCCGGCTCGCTCGCGGTGCCGCAATGCCTGCGCATTGCGAGCACCAGCTACGCATCGCTCGGGCACCCGGTCCTGCGGACCGACCCATGACCCCGTGATCGGCCATGCCGATCCTGACGGATCGGAAGGGGAGGGGAACCGGGGATGATGGTTCCAATGGGAGACAGACCATGTCGATCACCTTCTTCCTCAGCGTCGATCGGAAAGCCGATGCCGCGCCCGCCGTCATCACCGCCCGCCAGCTCGCCGCGTTCCGCGCCTTCGCCCGGGAGCGTGGCCAGCTTCTCGAAGACGAGGACGATGACCCCTTGGTGTTGTGCTCGTTCGAAGCCCGCGTGTGCCCCTGGTCGCTCGCATCAATCTGCGCGATCTTCGATCACGACGTTGGTGTCATCTCCGTTGTCGAGGAAGCCCAGTGCCCAATTCCCTGCCGGACGCCGATTACGAACTCGGCATCATCGCGGGAAGCCTCTCGCTCAACCCGATCCTGTCGCCGTTCTTCACCGGGCCGAATGACGGCAAGGTCTCGGTCGAGAGCACGAAGCTGGAGGGCATGGCCGACCATATCACCCTGCCCGTGACGCACACCTTCATGATGAACAACCCGCTCGTCGTCGCGCAGGTCGTGACCTTCATCCGGACCGGGCGCTTCAACCACGGCCTGACGCTATCCGAGCTTACCCGGGATGTGGCGACCTATCTTCAGGAGCGGGTCGCTCGCTCCTGAAGACGCCTCATCCTCAGCCCCCGCGATTGTCGTAAGCGCCCTCTTCGCCATCGCGATCATCGCTGCCGCGCTGGGCGTGATCCCAGAGATGACGCTTCAACGCGGCCTGGGCCTCCGGCGACCAGCTCCCCGCCCCGGCCACCGCGACCCAGGCTTCGACATAGTGCTGCGGAGCGTAGACATGCCCGTAGCCCATCGGCGTCCTCGTCGCGAAGGCCATGTCGACGAGAAGCTGCAGGCCGGTCACGACGGGATACCAGCGGAACTGGGGCGAGACGTCGGGGCCGCGCGTCGGCTCGAGCCAGGCAGGCTTTCGGAAGAAGCTACGGCGATCGAAGAAGGTCACCGCGTCGCTGGCATATTGGAGATAGACGATCCGCATCACGCCCCAGGGCGTCGCAGGCGGAACGGTCGGTCCATTCTGGTTCATGAAACGGACGGCGCGGCCCTCCCGGTATTCCGGCAGCCAGGCCGGCGAACCCTCATTGCGCCGGTCTGTGATGTCGCGCCAGAAACGGTTACCGAAGGGCGGGCCGCTCCAGACGGCGCCATCGATCGGATCGCCGATCAATTCGAGCAACTCGATCGATCGCTCCGAATTCATCGAACCCAGGCTCAAGCCGTGCAGGTAGAGCCGCGGCCGGCGTTCCTTGGGCAGGCGCGTCCAGTGGCCATAGACCTCGCTGGACAGCGCTCGCGCCGCCTCGGAACCGTATTCCGGCTGAGCCAGCAGCGAGAGTGGGCTCGACAGATAGGAATATTGCAGCGCGACACTGGCGACATCGCCGTCGCCGAGATGCTCGATCGGGCTGATCGCCGAGGGATCGACCCAGCCGGTGCCGGTCGGCGTGATCACCACCAGAATCTTCCGGTCGAAGGCGCCCGAGCGCTTCAATTCCTCCAGCGCCAGCCGCGCGCGCGCCTCCGCCGTCCCGGCCGCGCGCAACCCGACATAGGTGCGGATCGGCTGCATCGCCGGCCGGCCCGACAGGGCGGTGATATCGGCCGCGCTCGGGCGCGAGGCCACAAACTCGCGGCCCGCCCGCCCCAGCTCCCGCCATTTCACCAGCGAGGCCTGACTGCCGGATTGAAGCGGGTCCGTCGGCTGCGGACTGGCCGGCTCGATCAGGGCGTCGCGTTCGCGGAAGGAGGAATCCAGCACGCGGAAGCCGACGCGCACCAGGAAGCCGTTGGCGAGCGACCAGACCAGAACCGTCGTGATCGCGAGGCCGGCCACGAGCGCGACCCGCCGCGGCATGAAGCCCAGCGGCCGGCGCGCCAGGAAGAGGGCCATCAGCCTGAACAGACGCGCCAGGGTCAGCAGCACTGCGAAGGTGACGAGCGCGATCAGGCTGACCTTGAACGGATGGGCGCTCTCGATCGGCTCCATCGACATCACGCGGCGGATGGAATTCTGCCATTCCGCCGCATTCGCGAGGAAGATGCCGGCGACCAGCAGGCATATGCCGGCGACGACGATGTTGACGATGCGGCGCAGCCGCTCATTGGGCGCCGGCATCTCCAGATAGGTCCAGAGCCAGCGCCAGGCCGTGCCGAAGCCATAGCCTGCCGCGAAACAGACACCACCCAGAACGCCCTGGATCACGGCCGTGCGCGGCACGAGCGTGGGGGTGAGCGAGGCTGCGAACAGGAAGGTGCCGAGCGCCAGGCCGATGCCGGACAGGCCACGGCTCCAGCGCAGCGGAAGCAGGAGAGCTCTCGTGCCGAAGCTCATCATCGCACCTGCTGTCCGTCATGCCCGCCGATCGAGCTATTATATCCATTGATCACGCAGCGCCGGGGCTGCGTCCGATAGCTTCGGCCGGTGAAGCGGGTTCGGGCGAGTGCCCGGCAAGCACGAGGCGACATTCAGAAGCTCCAGACCATCGGAACGTAGAAAACGGATATGACGAAGAACCAGAGCATCAGCGGCAGCCCGAGCTTCCAGTAGCTGTTGAAGCTGTATCCGCCCGGACCTATCACCATCATGAAAGCTGCGCCAGCAGCCAGATGCAGAGCAGCTTCAGGCCGTCCGCGATGCTCGCCATCTGCGGCAGGAGGCCGAGTACGATCAGCCCGAGCCCGAGATTGTCCGCCTTGCTGATCGCATGCAGCCGGCTCAGCGTATCGGGAAAGCGCAGCAGGCCGAGCGCGCCGGCGAGGAAGAGCAGCGCGCCCGCGCTCACCAGAACGATGGTGGCGATATCGCCGAGGCCGCTCATGGCTGCTCCTTCGCCGGATCAAGTTCGGCGGCCGGCTCGGCCATGCCGAGCGCGAAGGCCACGCAGGCAAACGCCGCGAACAGGGCGAGCAGCAACGCGACATCGATCACGGCGGCAGAGCCGGAAGCGGCTCCCAGCAGCAGAAGCACCGCCGTGCCGCCGGTCCCGAGCAGTTGCAACGCCATCACGCGCTCGGCCAGGACGCGGGAACGGAGCACACGCAACAACGCGAGGACGGTCATCGCGAGGACGAGGAACGCCGCGGCGGCCAGAATGTCAGCCATCGCGGCGCTCCGCCCGGAATATCCGGCAAAAGGGCGCCTCGTCGGCAGCGACCTGCTCCGCGATGGGCTCGCGCAGGTCGAGGCAATGGATCAGCAGCATCCCGTCGGCCGCAACGGAAACGGGTAGCTTGCCGGGCTGCAGGCTCATCACGGCGCACGCAGAATCACGTGCCATGCCATCGGGAACGATCGAGCGGCAGGTCGCGAAACCCGGCCGCAGATCGGGATCACGCGCAAAGGCGCGCCGCGCCACATCGACGCCCGCGACAACGGATTGCGGCAGGAAACGGATCAGGAAACGGATCAGGCCGCGAAGAGAAAGCCCAGCGCCGACCGGCCACAGCACGGTACTGGCCCAAGCTCCGGCGGCGCTTGCGGCGATGCCGACCGGCAAATCCTTGAGCGCAGACCCCATCAGGATCACCCATAGCGCCAGCAGGCACAGCCCCGGGACGAGGAGCGCCGAAAACCGCCTGTCATCGGCCACGGCCGCCCCATCCATCGCTTCCGCCCGCCTCCGGTCGATGCCTGCCAACGCTGCGATGCAGGGTAGCCATCGCCCGGACGGGCAGCATCAGCCGGGCGTCTCACCACTGTGCGCCACGTCCCATTCTCCCCGGAGCCGCGGGTCAGGCCGCCGGGCCGGATCCACCCGCGGCGCCTGCCTCCTTCGGCACCGCGCCGATCATCTCCGCCAGCCAGCGGCTCGACGGATGCAGGGCGCAGAAGGTGATGAGGGCGATCGTGATAGGGACGCCAATGAAGGCGCCGAAGACGCCCCAGAGATAGCTCCAGAAGAAGACCGAGAACAGGACGATCGGCGGCGAGATCGAGAGCGCACTGCCGGCTACCCGCGGCTCGATATAGCTGCCGACGATGAACTGGATCAGGTTCAGGCAGGCGAAGACCGCGATGACCGCCTGCCAGGAGCCGAACTGCGTCATCGCGAACAGGGTCGGGAAGACCGTGGCGACGAGCGGGCCCATGAAGGGGACATAGTTCAACAGGAAGGCGATGAAGCCCCATTCCTCGGCCAGCGGCAGGCCGACGGTCCGGGCGAAGACCCAGACCAGCAGGCCGGTGATGACGCTCATCGCCGTCCGGACCAGCATGTAGCGGCGGATCTTGGCGGCCGTCGCGATGCTGCCGCGCAGGATCAATTCGGCCATGTCGCGGTTGCGCATCACCTTGAGCCTGCGGCCGAAATCCTCGACCTCGAGCAGGCCGAGCAGCACGTAGACCAGCACCACCAGCCAGAAGCTCATCGTGCTGTTCAGCCGGCCGCTCACGGTCTGGACGGCGCGCAGCACCCAGGCCGAGCTGAAATTCTCCGACCACAGCGCCGCAACCGCGATGCCATGCCCTTCGAGCCAGAGCGTGATCTGCTCGTAGAAGGCCTGGAAGCGCGCGGCATCGCTGACGATCCAGCGGCCGACCCGGCCGAAGGCCCAGACGATCAGCGAGCCGAAGGCGAAGAAGGCGACGACCATGACGAACAGGCTCAGCGCCGGCGCCAGCAGCCGCGGCAGCGCGCCCTGCAAGGCCTTCTGCAAGGGCCAGACCAGCGCGATGATGAACAGCGCGAAGGCGACCGGCGCGAAGACGGAACTCGCGATCGACAGCGCGACCACGAACAGGATTACGGCGATGATGACCTGCGCGGCCTGGGAGGTCTTGGCGCTCGTCATAGGCCAGCTCGGCTCCGGGCGTAAAACCGCGTCGCAGCGGCAGTTCTCTTCAGCGCAGGCACCCGTCAGACCCCCTTGGTGAACTCGTCGAGATCGAGCGTCGAATGCTTGCCGATCTCGTCGCGATGCGCCCGGTAGAACGCTTCGGCGGAGCGCCTGCCCTCGTCATGGAGCATCGTGAAGAACTCCCACTCGGCATTGAGCTTCGAGGAATAGCCAAGTTCGATCATGGCGTCGCTGGTGATGCGGTGGAGGCGCATGCGCGCCCAGCGCGCGCCCTCGCCCGTGCCGGAGAGCGCCTCGCGCTGCAGCAGCGCCATCATCCGCAGCTCCTTCAGTAGCACCGCGTTGAAGGAGACCTCGTTGAGGCGGTTCAGGATGTCCCGAGCATTGCGCGGCGTGCCCGGCCGCTCGACCGGGTTGATCTGGATGAGAATGGTGTCGCTGGCCGTGCTCTCTTCGATCAGCGGGGTCATCGTCGGGTTGCCGGAATAGCCACCGTCCCAATAGCTCTCGCCGTCGATCTCGACCGCCTGAAACAGCGTCGGCAGGCAGGCCGAGGCGAGCAGCACGTCCGGCGTGATCTCGCCGTTCCGAAAGATGCGGTTGCGCCCCGTCCTGACATTCGTCGCGGAGATGAAGAGCTTGATCGGGCCCCTTGCGATAGCGTCGTAATCGATCGCCTCGGCGAGGATGTCCGTCAGCGGGTTCGTACCCGACGGGTTGAGGGTGTAGGGCGAGACGACGCGGGACATCATGTCCATCGCCACGAAGAGCGGCGAGGTGTCGAGCGTCCAGCGGCCGAGCAGCACATCGAGCGGCGAGCGCTGGAATGGGCTGAAGCGTGCCGCCTCGGACACCTTCCGCCAGTAGCGGTCCAATGCGTCGCGAGCGCCTGCACGCCCGCCCAGCGCATAGCCGGAGGCCAGCACGGCGGCATTCATGGCACCAGCCGAGGTGCCGGAGATCGCCTCGATCGTCAGCCAGTCCTCTTCGAGAATCCGGCTCAGCACGCCCCAAGTATACGCGCCATGGGCTCCGCCGCCCTGAAGAGCGAGGTCGATGTTCAGTGGAGCGCGCGCGTCGTTGCCGCGGCTGGGGGCGGAAGGCGTCTTGCTCACCGAAGTCCCTCTTTCGTCGGCGCGGCCCGCCGCCTCATGGCGGCGGGCTTCGGTCGATGCTTCAAGCCTGCGGGGCCTCGGTCTCCGCCGCGGCCGAGAGCGCCGCGCGCAGTTGTGCCTCCTTGGTCTCGTCGAAGGAGGTCTGCATCAGCGTGCCGCCGACGCCCTTGAGATCCGCCAGCACTTTGTCGGTCGTCATCTTGCGGATGAGCAGGAACAGGCCCGCCGTGTTCGGCTGCAGGGCCTCGGCGGCATCCTTCATGAACTGGTCGTTGATACCGATATCGCTGAACTTGCCGCCGAGAGCGCCGGACGCGGCACCGAGCGCCGTGCCGATCAGCGGATTGAGGAAGATGAAGCCGATCAGGGTGCCCCAGAGCGCACCGGAAGCGGCGCCCGTGGCGGTGAGGTTGATCATCTGATTGAGCTTCACATGGCCCTTGTCGTCCTTGACCACGACGACTGCGTCACCCAGCTCGATCAGATATTCGCGCTGCAGGGATAGGACCTTCTGGCGGACCTCCTCGGCCTTCTGTTCCGTCGGGAAGGCGATGAAGACGAGATTGCTCATGTCGATGACTCCGTAATCGTGGGTGAGAAAGAACCGGAAGCCAGCCGGTCAGGCCGGAAAGCTTCCGGTGCGGGGGAGGCAGGCACGCGCCCTCCTCATGGCCGTTGCGGCGAAGCCGCGGCGGATTGCGGCCCCGGCCTGACGCGCTGGCCGGGATGCAGGGCCTGCGTGCCGGCCGAAACGATCATCTCGCCGGGTGCCAGTCCCTGCGAGAGGATGATCTTGCTGGGATCGAAGCGCAGCACGTCGATATCGCGCAGCGAGACGGTCGACTTGGCTGGATCGACGACCCAGACGGCGGGCGAACGGCCCTTCTGGGTCAGCGCACTCGCGGGAATGGCGATGATCGCCGCGGTCGAGATCTCGATCGTGCCGACGACCGTGGAGCCGAGCCGCATCGCCTCCGGCGGGTCCTGCAACCCGACCCTGACCGCGAAGGTCCGCGTCACCGGATCGGCCTGCGGCGCGACCTCGCGCACCGAGCCATAGGCCGTGACAGCAGGCGCATCGGCCAGCGCGACGCGGACCTTCGCATCGGCGAAGCGCGGGTCGAGCAGGGCGGCCGGCACGTTGAAGACGGCGTCGCGGCTGTCGTCGCGGGCAATCTGGACGAGGACCTGGCCGGGCTGGACCACCTCGCCGGGCTCGACCTGCCGGGCCGTCACGACACCGGCAACATCCGCGCGCAGTTCGGTGAAGCCGAGCCGGCGTGAGATTTCGTCCTCATCGAGCGCGAGAAAGTTCTCGCCCCTGGGAAATTCATGCTGATGAACCGTTCCGGCGAAGCCGGAGTAGAACGCGGGAGGGGACCCGGCGTCGATCGGCAGCTTGGAAATATGGGATGCGTTGAAGACCTCTTGTGGACCTAACTTGAGAGCTCGGAGAAGGCCCGCGAACGGCGTGTCCCACCAGTCAAAAGGGTAGGCGCGGCTCGATTTCGACAGCCGCCTGGCTTGATAGGCCACTTCGCATAACGCCCCTAGGCTGATGATGCGGTCAACGACCAGCTTTGGTTCCGGGCTTCGCGGAAATGACCACATCATTTTAGCCTGCATTCCCCAGGTGGCGTGTCGTTTGAGGTGAAGATCGCCTGTATCCGATCGCTAGACAAGGATTTTCTGCCGCAAGCGGCACCTGCGGTCGCGCAGACTGCTGGATCTGGACGGATCAGACCGCGAAGCCGCTGTTTCCTTGCCCAGGGGCGGCGTTTTTCAGCGCAGCGGACAGATCTGTCCAGCCGCTTTCGTTCAGTTTGAGCGTGGATCGCGATCATGCGCATAGCGGTGGCGCTCGCAATCGGCGGATAGCGGCGAGGCTGGCGCGTACCATCGTGCCGGTGACAGCGACCTCGGCCAGCTGGAAGGTGATGGTGCGGGCGTGACGGACCACACGTGCCCCGATCTTGATCAGCTTCAGTTGCAGGCTGGTCAACGACCAGTCGGCCATGGCTTCGGGCAGCTCGATGCAGCGCAAGAAGGTGGCCAGGTTGTACGCCAGGGCGTGCAGTTGCTGCCGCACCTCATTGTCGCGGAACTTCCGGCACGACAGCCGCGTCCAGCGAAAGGCGTATTTGCCCTCTTTGATGTGCTGCTCGGCGGTGCCGCGCTGGTTGTAGAACCGCACCACCCAGTCCGGCTCCATCGGCAGGTTGGTGACGATAAAGCCGACACGCGGGAACAGTTCGCCCGGATGCCATTCGATCTTGGCGATCACCCGGCGTTCCTTGTCCCAGGACGCCGCCTGATACTCGAATTCCTCGAAGAACCGCTTGACCTTGGTCAGTGACGGCCGCCCGACAGGGCGCGTTAGCCGATGCGCGATCTTGTCCTTGAGGACCGCGTTTGCGGGCAGCCGGATGGCGTAGAAGAACCGCGCTTCTTCCAATCGCTCATAGATCGCCGGGATCGCGTAGGCAGCATCGGCCCGGAAGAACCTGCCACCAAGGTCGCGCTCCGCGTAGCGCGCAATGACGGGGTCGAGAACATCACGCCAGCCATCGGCGCTGTGGACGTTGCCATGGCGCAGGGCGCAGCGTTCCAGCATCCCGAACTGGTTGAACAGAAAGTTGGGGTGATAGCAGCTACAGTCGAAATGGCCATTCCAGGCGGACCCTTCCTGGTCGCCATGGGTCGGGCTGACCGAGCTGTCCATGTCCAGAACGATGTACTTCAGCCCGTTACGGTCATGGAACCGGTCGATCCATTGCCCGTTCAGGTCGGCCAGCGCGGCACGGTTCCCGGCCAGAGCCAGCGTCTCGGTCTCGAACCGTCCCATCTGCGATGCCGAGGCCGCTTGTGCATCGACCGCTCTGCCGCCGACAACTTGGCGCATGACCGGATCGCAGGCGAGACGGTTGGCGTCGTTGACATCCTCGTATCCGGCCAGCCGCCCAAAGACTGATTGCCGGAACAGGCCGTCGAGCCGATGGACCGTGTTCTTGCCAGAGCGAGTATCGCGCAGCGCCGCTGACGCCAAATCGGACAACCCGAGCGCGTCATCAAGCTCCCGCATCATCAGAAGGCCGCCGTCGGAACTGAGCTGCGTGCCGCGAAATTCCAGCCGCACGCGAGGGTCGAAATCCACCCGATCTGCCCATTGCAAGCCCGCACCCTCTGGGTGATCCATGAAACGCGCCCCTCGCAGCCTTCAACACCATGTTTTATATAGGAAATATATTGGTCAGGACAGCGAAATCAGCGCCTTACTTGGGAAATGTGGGCCCAGTTTCGTGGACTCAACGTCCGCTTCTGGCGCGACGATGCAACCCGCACGATCACCATGCACGTCGCCACCACGCCCGACGGCGCATCGGAGATCAACCTCGCCAACGGCAACGCCTATCGCGTCCTCGACGCGCTCCGGCTTGCCGACGACAATCGCGGCAGCATACCCATTACCGAATTGCGCGATACTCTGGGTCAGCCTTACGTCCGCCGCGATCTAGGCCACCTCAATGATGGCCGTTACCTCGAGCGGTTCGACTCGCTCGCGGCTCAGGTCGCTACCAGTGACGAGATACGCATGGTCTGGGGATAGCCTCCCTCCAGTCACCATCGCGTCGGGGGGCATCGGGCTTCGCCTCGATGCTCCCCATTCTTTTGCCTCAATGGACCGAAGCATCGCCAGCTTCGGCCAGGCATTGAAAAGGGGAGCGCCTTAGGGTCAAGATCTGTAATTGCAGTTGCTAGGCGGTGCTGATCCCTTGAGGGTTTCATGGATCTGTCCGCACTGGCCGAGCCGGAGCTGGTCGTGCTGTATCGGGTCTCACAGAGGCGAACGTTGCATTGACTCGACGCGGGCTTTTCGGCCCATCTGACTACCTTCGCAGATCGTTCGTCCCTGCGTTCCCTCGCGGGACACCGCCCTCGGATCAGCTTTGACGCTTCACCGCTGGCAAACAGGTTCTATCCTACCTCACGCCTGGAACAAAGTGCCATCGCGCAGCATGGCATGCATGATGACTGCGAGCCGACGAGCGAGCGCGACACGGGCCTTCTTCAGGCCCCGGCGCTTGGCGATCTTCATGGCCCATGTCTTCAGCGCGAAGGTTTCCCGAATCCTGGTCAGGATCGAGTTGGCGGCTTCGTAGAGTAACTTGCGCACCGTACTGTCTCCCTGCTTTGTAATCCTCCCGGTCCAGTCGAGCTCGCCCGACTGATGGCGTCGGGGCACTAGGCCGAAGTAGGCGCCGGCATTGCGGGATTGTCGGAAGCGTGCTGCTTCATCCACTGCAGCAGCGAAGGCGGCTGAGGTCTGAACGCCGACACCCGGTATGGTCATTAGGATTTCGCAGGCCTGTGACTGGCTAGCCATGATGCGCAGTCGCCGGTCCATTTCCTTGATCTGCTCGACCAACTCCGCGCGCACCGACAGCAAGGATGTGATGGCATCGCCAAGGCCCGGGATGTGTACCGCTTGCATGATCCTCTCGAGGAATGCCTTTCCTTGTCCAGCCCCGGGGCGATAGCCGAACGTGGCGCAAAGACCGCGGATCATGTTGTCGAGCCGGACACGCGCTTCCACCAGATGGCTGCGTGCAGTGATCGCGCTGCGCACCCCATGCGCTGCCGGTGATTTGACATGCACCTCTTTGTAGAAGCCCGTCCGCGCCAGCTGCGCAAGACCGGCAGCATCGTGAGGGTCGGTCTTGTTTGCCTTCATAACCTTCAGACTCTGATGCGCCTGGCGGGCGTCAATGCATACTACCGGAACGCCCAGTTCACGCAGACCAAGGCAGATCGCAGGCGACATGCGGCCCGTTTCGATCACGGCTCGATCGAGTGGGCTGTAGCGCCCCAACATCATGGCGATTGCCTCGGGGGAGCTTTCCACCTTCTGTGACACGAGCTTTCGACCATTTTCGTCAACGATGCAGACCTGCGTGCTTTCCATCGACAGGTCCAATCCGGCATAATGCTTCATGGCTGCTTCCTTCCTTCAGGATTCGACAACCAGAAGTGTGCGCCTCAACCGAGGTCCGAGGAAGCAGCCACAATTACACGATGACTCATTGATCAGAGCCAGAAGATGACGGTTGCGGCGAGAGCGACGGCGGAGAAGAAGACCGTAGGGCACCGATCATAGCGGGTGGCGACGCGGCGCCAGTCCTTCAGACGGCCGAACATGATCTCGATCCGGTTGCGGCGTTTGTACCGACGCTTGTCGTATTTGATGGGTTGGAGGCGAGATTTTCGCCCAGGAATGCAAGGCTTGATCCCCTTCGCTTGCAGGGCATCCCTGAACCAGTCGGCGTCGTAGCCGCGGTCGCCCAGCAGCCATTGCGCCTTGGGAAGGTCGTCGAGCAACGCGGCGGCGCCGGTATAATCGCTGATCTGGCCTGCGGTCATGAAGAAGCTGAGCGGACGACCGTTTGCATCGGTTACGGCATGAAGCTTCGTGTTCATGCCTCCTTTGGTGCGGCCAATCAGCCGCCCGAGATCCCCTTTTTTACCCGCAGGCTCGATGCCGTGCGGTGCGCCTTCAAGTAGGTCGCGTCGATCATGACCGTCTGCGGCTCAGCACCCTCGGCGGCCAGACCTTCCATCATGCGGAGGAAGACACCCATCTCGCCCCACCGCTTCCAGCGGTTGTAGAGCGTCTTGTGCGGGCCATACTCCTTCGGCGCATCACACCAACGCGACCCGTTGCGATTGACGAAAATGATCCCGCTCAACACCCGTCGATCATCGACCCGTGGCCTGCCGTGGCTCTTGGGAAAATACGGCTGAAGCCGCGCCATCTGCTCATCCGTCAGCCAATACAGGTCGCTCATGCTCAGTCTCCTTGCGGAGCCTGAATCAGATCTTCCCTCTCAGATCAATGGGTCCTGAGCCTAGCCGTGTCAGTTCAGCAGAGCTGAGGCCTTCGACGATTGCGGCTGCGGCAGCTTTGCGTGCGCGTGCCCGGCCAGCAAGACCGGCGCGTTCCAGCGTGTCGCCTGACGGAAGAATGAACCGCTCACCCTTCAGGCCAACCATGAGGGCGCGAACAATCGGTTCACCTCTGTCTGTATACTCGGCGGCCTGCGCGGCAAGATTCAGGGCAAGTGCCAGGTCGCCGCGTCGAAACGGGCGTATGCCAAGATAACGCGCCACGAGATCGGCATGATCGGTACGTGTTTGCGCGCGCTGACCATATGCAGAGAAGGAGGAAGGATCGACGAATAACTGTGCCGCGAGGTACTGAAGAATGACGTCGGGAAGCCCGATCTCGGGTTGCAGACCAAAGCCGGGATGTCGCATCAAAGCGATTTGTGCAGCCAGACCGAGGCGATTTGCTGGACCATAGCGGCGCCCAACCAATTCAACATCTTCCGCGGAAAGGGTATAATGCCCAATGATCGCGATTTCCTCGACAGGAGGATCGAACAGGCGCTGTCGCTCGTCTCCGGTCAGAAGTCGGCGCCGTGCCATTTTGCTCTCCCGCTGAGTCGAACGACAAAATTAACACCAAAGCGGCTCGCGCTGGAGGGTGTCTATTCGTTGTAGATTGATCCCCGAGCAATCACCCGGCGCAGCAAGACAGTTTGGCGACATCCTTATCAAACGTTTGGGCCGCCAGTTTGAGGCCTTCCACAGTGGTCAGGTAAGGAAATATCGTTGCACCCAATTCCAGGGTGGTCATGCCATGTTTGATCGCCAGCACCAGTGTCTGGATCGAATCCGCGCCTTCGGGTGCCATGATCTGGCCACCCAGCAAACGGTCGTTTGCCTTGTCGGCAACCAGTTTGATGAGACCCCGCGTATCGCGTGCTGCCAGTGCCCTTGGCACAGCGTCGAGCGGGAGCAGCGAAACCTTGATGTCCAGGCCTTGCGCCCGTGCTGTCGTTTCAGTGAGGCCTGCGCTGGCGACTTGCGGGTCAGTGAAAACGACGGATGGCATGGCGGAATTGTCGTAGCGGTATTGGTTGCCCGTCACCGCGTTGCGCGCGGCCAGTTTTGCGGCATAGGCGGCCATGTAGACGAACTGGTCCCGTCCCGTTACATCGCCCGCCGCGTAAATGCCTGAGACCGACGTTTCGAGGTGGTCATCGACGACGATTCCACCATTACGGGCAAGCACTATGCCGCGCTCCTCCAACCCAAGCCCGTCGCTATTGGGTCGGCGTCCGGTGGCAATCAGCACCTGTTCCGCCGCGACGGTGTCGCGATGCCCCTCGCAGGTCAATTCGACCCCGCTCTGTGTTTGGGCGATACGCTGATAGCCGACACCTGCGCAAACCCGCACGCCCTCGGCTTCCAAATAGTTTTTTAGCGCGGCACTCACTTCCGAGTCCATTTCGGGAAGCAGGCGGCTTCGGCAGCAGATGGTGACATCAACGCCCAGACGCGAAAACATCTGTCCCAGTTCAACCCCAATCACCCCGCCACCGATCACCAGCAGCGATTTGGGCAGGCGATCCAGCGCTAGCGCCGATGTGCTGGTTAGGTAGGGCACGCTGTCCATCCCCGGAATCGGCGGCACGGCGGCGTGCGCACCCATCGCCAATATGACCTTGCCGACTTTTATCGGCACATCGTCAACGATCAGCGCACCGTCTGCGAAGCGTGCCTTGCCCTCGATATAGCTTACCCCGGAATAGGCGGGCAGAAGATCGACATATTTTTTCTGGCGCAGCGTGCTGACCAATTCATCCTTTGATGCCGCGAGCTGCGCCCAATCGCCTAGTTGAATGTTACCGCCAAGGCCGGGAAAGCGCGTGGCGGCTCGCCCACCGTGCACCGCCTCGGCGGCACGGATCAGCGTCTTGGACGGAACGCAGCCGACATTGACGCAGGTGCCGCCAATCGTGCCATGGCCGATCAGCGCGACTTTCGCCCCGAGTTCGGCGGCGGTGATCGCGGCGGAAAAACCCGCCGAGCCCGCACCGACGACGGCCACGTCATATCCATCCCGCCCAGGGCGGTTGCAACAATCGTTCATTGGATACAGCTTTCTTCAGGCGCGACGGGCGCCGTCATTCAGTTTTGAATAGCGCGCGCCGTATAACCCGCATTGGTCGACGCAGCGGCAATCGCAGCAGCATTCGCGCGGCGAGGATCATATGTTACGCGCGCGGTCTTGGCGGCGAAATCAACCGTCACCGCGCTGACACCTGCCACGCCTTCCATCGCCTTCTTCACGGTGATCGGGCAGGTGGCGCAGGTCATGTTTTCGATGGCAAAGGTGGCTTGCCTCTGAGCGGTTGCGGTGGCCGCAGGGCGATCCTGTGCTGAATTGTCAAGTGCTAGGGCGACCCCGCCACCGGCGGTTGCCAGCACGGCCAGCCCAATGAGTATAGTCTTCTTCATGGGTGTACCCTTTCAATAAAACCAAGGTGCCCACCAGTCGATGGTGAGCGCGAGGATGACGATGGCGAGACCCAGCCACAGCACCGCTTTGGTAGTGCGGGCCGATTGCGGACGAGCGCAATATGAGCCGTCCTCACAGGGTGGGTTCGGCTTGAAATAGACATGCCAGAAGCCGTAGCCGAGCAGAGCCAGCGTCACCGCCGCGACATAAGGCTTGTAAGGTTCGAGCGCGGTCAGGTTGGCGATCCACGCGCCGGATATGCCAAGCGTAACGAACAGGAGCGGCACGACGCAGCAGGCGGAGGCCAGCCCCGCGCCGATCAGCGCGCCCGTGGCGACCCAGTTCGCCCGCTTCGGCTCGTCGTTTTCAGTGAGGGCTGACTGTCCTGATTCAGGCGCTGAGGCCATGCCGCAAATCCTTTCTTCCGCCTTCGTGATTCGCAGTGTAGCCTCTGTAGTAGGTACAGACTCAAGAGGTTTTTCATGCAGCCACAATCTGGCATTTTACGCGCTCAGCTTGCCCGGAGGACCGGCTGCAATCTCGAAACCGTCCGCTATTACGAGAAGGTCGGATTGCTGCCAGCACCGGCGCGCAACGCCAATGGCTACCGGGTCTATTCGCCGGAACTGGTGCAAAGGTTGCAGTTCATCCTGCGCGCCCGCGATCTGAGCTTTGCGATGGATGAGATTCGGTCTTTGTTGTCGCTGACCGACGTTGGAGCGCAAACGTGCGCAGAGGTGATGGGGAGAACCCAAGCACACCTTGACGATGTCCGTCGCCGTATTGCCGATTTGCAGAAGATAGAGGCGGCGCTGGCGACAACATTAGACAAATGCACCGGCGACGACGTTGCCGAATGTCCTATTTTGGACGCACTTCAGTTTTCGTCCGTATAGGACAAGTGAGGCCGCTATTTTTGCGGGATTTGATCTTCTGTCGTCAATCTGGAGTATAGTCTACCTAGACGTCAGGATGCTTGCGGTAATTGTGTCAGATAAGAACGCCGAATCACATTTCTTGACATATGCGTACCAAGTTTATAGAGTCCAACCTGACATATTGGCCAGGAGCGGACGATGAATGGGCAAAAGATCGGATACGTCCGGGTCAGTGCATTCGATCAGAATGTCGATCGCCAACTGGATGGTGTCGCACTCGACAAGATTTTCACCGACAAGGCATCGGGCAAGGACGTCGACAGGCCACAGCTTGAAGCCATGCTATCGTTCATCCGCGAGGGGGACACGGTGGTCGTGCATAGCATGGACCGCCTCGCGCGCAACCTCGACGACCTGCGCAAGCTGGTCCAGTCCCTCACCAAGCGGGGCATCCGGATCGAATTCGTCAAGGAAAGCCTGGCGTTCACGGGTGAAGATTCGCCGATGGCCAATTTGATGCTGTCGGTGATGGGGGCATTTGCCGAATTCGAGCGGGCCTTGATCCGCGAACGACAGCGCGAAGGGATTGCTGTCGCCAAACAGCGCGGCGCCTATCGCGGAAGGAAGAAGTCGCTTTCCGATGACAGGGTGGCCGAGTTGAAGCAACGGGTTGCAGCTGGCGAGCAGAAGGCTACCATCGCTCGCGATCTTGGGATCAGCCGGGAAACCCTCTATCAGTACCTTCGATCAGCGACATGAAAAGCCTTTCCCGCCTTTGTCCATGAAATCGTTGTCTGACGCACAAACCTTGAGGCGACGCCTTTTGGTAGTCGGGATAAACCCGGACAGCCGACCAGGCCTCCGTACATTATTCGGACACCGATTCACGGTAGCCGCTTCGCAAGCATAGGCCTGCAGCCATCAGACGGGATCAGGTCATTGGCGAGCATCGTACTCGCCAATCCTGACAGATAAGGACTTGTCGGAGAGGGCAGATTCCCAGACCGAGGTTCCATCGATCAAGTTCACGCCAGTTTCGGCCTCCAAAGCCGAGTAAGCAGCTGTGATCGCAGACTCGGCTGTGCGGATTTTGAGCACCTCCTGTCGCCCTGCCTCTGTGAGTGAGACGATCGTGCGCCTGCGATCAACTGGATCTGCAGCCGTTGTAATCAGGTCCAGCTTTTTCAGCTTTCCCACCCAATCTATGATGACCGGGTGGAATTGCTGAAGGGCTGAAGCGATGGCAGTGATACGTTGCGGCCCTTGATTTTCGATCAGGTAGAGTATCGACGTTGTTCGAGGCGGAGCGATGATTCCTGCCTCGCCAAACCAGCGCTCGCATTCGGTTACCAGCCCCTCAGAGAGGCGGCGCAAACGATGAGCGAGGAAGAATAATCCCCCCGCCTGGATAAAATCCTCAGCCTTTTCATCGCCTTTCACCACGCTTTGCCTTCGCTCTTTACAATTATGTAGGGCCATACATATTTTAAAGCCATATCGATGTCCATATTGGGTAGGTGCTGCATGAAGCCATGGCGCTGGGTTATCGCATTTTCGTTCCTGACTTCGGGAGTGACGGCTTCAGGAAGTCCATTAGCTCATTCCAGCGTTAGGCCAGATGGTAGCATCATGACCTGGTATCTGGATCGGCAAACAAATGAAGCGCAACAGCCCATCCTGGTGCTGGCGCAGGGATCGGGATGTACATCGGTCACATCCAGCCCAAATATCGAGGCTGCCAGGAAGCTATTGCCATCCGCCGCAATCCTTACGGTCGAGAAATACGGTGTTCTGGAAGGCGATGCTCCGAAGTCTTTTCCAGAAGATTGCCGACCGGCCTACGTGGCCCACCATACCATCAGCCAAAGGGTCGCCGACTACAGCCAGGTTATTGCAAGCCTCAGGAAGGAGGCATGGTGGAACGGGAAACTCGTTTTGTTTGGCGGATCAGAAGGCGGTGCGGCAATGCAGATACTTGCCGCTGAAGTTCGGCCGAACGTCGCGGTGATCTTTTCATCGGCGACTGGAATGCCGTTTCGTGAGGCATTCGTGCAAGTTCTGCCACCTTCAGAGGCGAAAACAGCGCCGGAACACATAGCTGCAATAAGAAAGAATCCCGACAGCACGGAAATTTGGCTTTCGAATAGCTACCGATGGTGGTCCGATATAATGGACAGACGACTATCGGACGATGCATTGCGCGCCACTGCGACGGAATTTCTGGTTGTGCAAGGTAAACGGGATCATTCGAACCCGGTTACATCTGCCAGACGTTTCGCCGCGAATTTCCGCAAATCCGGGCGCAAGAACGTCACCTACTGGGAATTTGCTGACTATGATCACACTATGGTAGATCAAAAGGGTCAGTCTCACCTGCCAGAGGTTCTTAGCCGAATATCAGATTGGTTGACCAAGGCATTGGCGCGATAGGAAATTTTTATCTATAGCGTCTTCTGCAATTTCAGCTGTACTTCAGGTTCTCTGCGGCGTGAGGAAATTTCCTCCACCGACGGCGCAATCAAACGCTGGTTTGTCCGACCTGAATATTTGAATGTCCCCGAGAGCGATAGCGTCCGATCCAGACTATGCGTATATGAGGCGCTGAAATCGAACCATGAACCTTTGCGGATCTGATACTCCCGCGATGGGCTACTGTATGACCACTGTAATTGCGCGACGTCGCCGGGTACACTGCCCCGGTCTTTGCCATTCCATTCAAACGTGCCGTTTGCCGTATAGCGAAATGTGCGCTGCATATTCTGGCCATCCGTCGTATCGATCGGAGTACGCTCATTGAAGAGATTGGCGCTGGCGCTTGCCTTGAGACGGGGGACGATTGGGAAGGCAAGGTCAAACTGGGCACCACTGTTCCAGCTATTTCCAGCATTTACAAAGCTGTAGACACTGGTTCCGGTCGCATTGAGAGAATAACTTTTGCTCCAAAGCCGACTTGTTTCGCGTAAGTAGGCAGTAGCTCCCAATTCTATTTTCCCGGGGCGAAACTGCACACTGGCCTCGTAGGCATTGGTGCTTTGATCCTTGAGGCGCGGGTTCCCTTCGAAAAGGGTGTAGGCATCCTCGACCGTTCCATAGGGGCGCAGATATTCCAGCGGAACCCTGTCTATCCGCTTGCTGAAACTGGCTCCGAACTGCAGCTTTTTGTTGAACCGGTAACTGGCGTGAAAGCTGGGGAAGAGGCTGGCCCTGTTTATCTGAATCGTCGCGACGCCGGGACTGGAAATTTGGCGGCGATTTGCTTCGCCGCGCAAGCCCGGTGCGACGGTTAAGGCCCCGAATCTCTGCTGGAACGACGCATAGGCAGAGAGGGTAGCGCTGCGCGCATCATACGCATCGTTGATGTCGGAGCCGAACAAACCGTCGCTATCGTTGCTCGTAAATCTATAGGTTTGCGTAGTGTCATCAACATGCCAGGCGCTACCCAGCGAAAGAAGTTGCCCCACAGCCATGGGATGTTTCCAGTCAATTTGGACATCTATCGACGTGGAGGGCTTGCGCACGTCGAGCCTATAGTGTCGTCCATCGCTGAACCGGGCATTAGTAACATCATGCACATTGGGATTTGTGTAAAACTGGACAGCCGCATTGAGCGCCTCTCCCTCTTTTTTGCCCTTATGATCGACGCTCAATTCTCCGGTAACATAGCTCCCTATACTGCTGAGGCGGCGACGTTCTGAAAAAGGCGTGAAGTCTGGGGTAACGGCGACATAATCGACTTTGTCTGTGACAATATCATGCCCGCCGCCACCGCCCAGCTGTGCCGAGACGCTTGTTCTTGCGCCCAATTTGTACGATGCTTTGCCGCTGAGACGTCCGACAGTACCAGCATAGGTATGCAGACCCGTCTCCCGGTTAACTGTCGGCGAGCTGTCATCCTGCATCCCAACGCGGCGCTCCTTGCGATAGCTTCTGCGGAGCATGGTGCCGGCATTGCCTCCCCCCTTCAGCTGGTAAGTCCAGTTGCCAGCTTTGTAATTCAGGGTCGTATCGCCAAGGGCATAGCCATAACTGGATTCTTCCAGGCTTGCGTTCCCAGACAGTCCCTCCACCCGTGATTTTCGCAGCACCAGATTGATGATGCCACCTGCGCCCTCAGACGAAAATTGTGCGGAGGGATTGGTAATCACCTCTATTCGCTCGATATCGCTGCCGTGCACGGTGCGCAGATATTGTGAGGCATCGCCAATGTAAGGGCGGCCATCCACGTAGATCCGGGTCAATCCAGATCCAAGCACCAGAATGCGGTCGTCAGGGGTGATGGTCACCGCCGGGAGGCCGCGCAACAATTGGACGGCATTCTTCTGGGCGGAATGAGGAGTTTCGCGGACCTGATAGGTTCGGCGATCAATTTTAAGGGTTTCTTCCGTACGTTTCCCGACGACCTCAATAACATCGGTCGCGTCCTCAGCGACCACGACGGGCGCAGTGATCGGCAAATCCGTCAAGGGCATGTCGTCCCGGAAAGAGCGATGGCTGGCATGCTCTCTTTCATACCAGCGCCTGGTTCTCGGACTGTTGCCGATAGGCCGCTACGATCCGGGACACCGTGGGTTCGCTGACGCCATATAACCTTGCCATCTCGGCACCGGATTTTCGGCCTGAGATGACGGACTCGGCGACTTCTCGACGCTGCTTGTCTCCCAGCTTGCGGCGACGCCCACCTATCCTGCCTTCAATGCGGGCCTGGGCAAGACCAGCGCTGGTGCGCTCGCGGATCATCGCGCGCTCAAACTCGGCAAAGCTGCCGACCATCTGCATCATCATTCGACCTGCAGCGGTCGTGGTGTCGATTGCCTCGGTCAGGGATCGGAAACCCGCGCCCACCCCTTCGATCCGCTCCATTATGTGCAACATGTCCTTCAGGCTACGCGACAGTCGATCAAGCTTCCAGACTACGACCACGTCGCCATCGCGCAGTTGGCCGATCATCTCCAGCAGCTTCGGGCGGTCCCATCGTCCGCCGCTGGCGGTCTCCTCGAATATGCGCTTGCAACCCGCTGCTTCGAGCGCGCTGCGCTGCGCAGCATTAGATTGCTCGTCGCCCTTCGACACACGGGCATAGCCGATCAGATAAGGTGCCTTGGTCAAATCGCGCCTTTCACAAACGGCCGTATCTGCAGGTCTTTACGACACGAACGGATTTCCGCGTCCTTCCGTCTTTCACAATCCTCTTGCAGAATTAAACTGAAAGGCAAGCAGTTTTTGGAGGTTCGTAAGTGCCCGGACGCATTCCGATGACGAAGCGGCAGCGCGCCACCCTGCTGGCGCTGCCCGAGGACGAGGCCATGATCGTGAAGCACTATAGCCTGTCTGACGATGACATGGCGGCGGTCGGCACCGCGCGAACCCCTGCGACCCGGCTCGGCTATGCCCTGCAGCTTTGCTGCCTGCGGTATCCGGGTCGGCATCTGCGTCATGGCGAACTGCTGCCGGCACTCATGCTCGACCATATTGCCGAACAGGTCGAAGTGGATGCGGGTGTCGTCGCTGATTTCGCGAGACGCACGCCCACACGCTACGACCAGCTCGCCGCGATCAAGACGCGGTTTGGCTTCAGCGACCTGAGCCGGCCACAGCGCGCGGAATTGATGAGTTGGCTGACAGGCGAGGCTGCGATCACCATCGACGGGCGCGAACTGCTGGACCGGCTCCTGGATGAGATGCGTGTCCGCCATATCGTCATCCCCGGTATCAGCGTCGTGGAGCGCATGGCGGCCGAGGCTATACACCATGCGGAAACGGATCTCGTGGCCGCAATCGATGGCAGCCTCACGCCCGAGATGCGTCAGCATCTCGACACGCTCATCGATGACAAGATCCATGACCGACAAAGCCGGTTGTCCTGGCTGCGCGAACCGGAACCGCGTGTAGCGGCCGGTTCGCTTATGGAACTCATCGAGAAGGTCGCCATGATCCGCAGGACCGGTGTGTCGGCCTTGTCGATCGATCCCCGCGCCACACCACGCTTGGCGCAATTTGCCCGGGAGGGCGTGCGTTATACAGCGCAGGCTTTCCAGCAGATGCGTCCCGCCCGCAGACGGGTGGTGCTTCTCGCGACGCTGCGCGAGCTGGAAGCAACGCTCACCGATACCGCGATAGATATGTTCGGCGCGCTGGTCGGCCGCTCTCATCTCCGTGCCCGCAAGCGGCTCGAGCAGCGCGTGGCCGTTTCCGGTCGCGAAGGGCGCGAACGGTTGCTGCGCATCGCCAGAATTCTGGAAGCGATGAGCCAGGCAAAAAGAACTGGCGGCGATATCGTCGCCGCGGTCAGCGCCGTGACATCCTTCGATACGATCGACGCGGACGCCGCGATCATTCGACGGACCGCTGCACCGCACCGGGATGAAGTGCTCGATGAGATCGCCGCCGAATATCGCACTTTCAAGCGGACGGGGCCGCTGTTCGTGCGTGGTTTCGATTTCCAGGGCCGGGCAGGCATGCAGGAGTTGCGCGAGGCGATGGCAATCCTTGCCGATCTCGACGGAGATTGGCGCAAGCCACTGCCTGCCGGCGTACCGCTCGGTCACATCGAGCGGCGCTGGCGCCGGTATGTCGTTACGCCCGGTGGAATAGATCGCACCCATTGGGAACTGGCGACCTATAGCGCCCTTGCCAATGCGTTGGCGTCGGGTGGGATGTGGGTGCCAACAGCCCGCATCCATCGATCGCTTGGCGTGCTGCTCACCCCTCCCATCGGTAATGCCCTGTCGAAGCAAGCATTCTCGCTCGGCGATCCGCATGCCTGGCTCGAGGAGAGAGCGGCACGGCTCGACGACGCCCTGCGCGATGTCTCCAGCAATCTCGACAAGCGCGACCCCGCGCTCTTCGCCGGAGAACGGCTGCGGTTTCCGAAAGAGCCGGCTGAAGAGGCCGGTCAGGATGATGGCCGGCAACTCGCGCTTGCCTGTTACGGCATGGTGCCCGTGACCCGGATCACGGACGTACTGTCGCAGGTCGAGTGCTGGACCGGGTTCATCTCGCACTTCGGTCATGTCTCGACGGGCCTGCCGCCTTCCGACGAACGCGCTTTCCTCGCCACGCTGATCGCCGAGGCAACGAACCTCGGTCTGTCCCGCATGGCCGAAGTCTGCGGTGTTGCTTCCCGGCGCGTCCTCTTGCGTATGCAGACCTGGCATATGCGCGAAGAGACGTTCCGCGCCGCGCTCGCCTGTCTGACCGACGCCATCCATGCCGAGCCGCTCGCCGCCTGGTTTGGTGCAGGGCATCGTGCCTCGGCTGATGGCCAGGCTTTTTATCTCGGTGGGCCCGGTGAAGCCGGCGGGACGATCAACGCGCACTATGGTCGCGACCCGGTGGTCAAGATCTACACCACCATCACCGACCGATACGCGCCACTCCATCAGACGGTGATTGCCGGCACAGCAGGCGAAGCCATCCATGCGCTCGACGGCATTCTCGGCCATGACAGCAGCGCCGATCTCACCGCCCTGCATACTGGGGGCGTTTGCGGGAGGGGGCGGAATCCTACGCCAAGCTCGCCCAGATAGCCGGCGCGAGATCTTACTTGTTGCTGCCTTCTACGGTCGCGCCAGAAAGGCGACGGCTCAGTTCTATCCGGCGATGGCTACGCATTTTGAAGGTGTCTGGCCCAACGCGCCGATACTCAATGAAGCCGAGAGAACGCCAAAATCGCTCTGCCGCTTCATTCGCTTCCAGCACGGCCAACCGAATCTCTGTGGCACCTCTCGCAGCGGCCCAGCTTTCGACCGTCGAGTAAATTGAGCGTCCGACGCCACGACCACGCTGTGCGGCATCTACGATCATGAAGCCGAGATACCATGTGCCATCACGCGGATAATCGCGGAGGATGGCCGCGATTGCATATAGGCCGCCAGGCCCCTTCCATCCCAGGACAGCTTGATTGTGGGCGCTCTTTTCGGGCGGCACATCGGAGAAAAGCTCGCGAGCATCGTCCAGCGTGGGCGCGGCCCCGTCCTGCAACAGGAAATAGTCGCTGCAACGGTTGTACAGGTCTGCAACGTCTGCGGCGTCCGCTTGGGTAAGTTTGATCGGGGCTCCCGTCATCATCATCGCGTTTTGGCAGCAAGCACGCGCTGACCGTAATCCCGGAGTTCCCCGTTGGGACCGACATAGCGGTAGAGAGTGACGCGCTCGATCCCGAGTTCCTTGCAGAGGTCGGAAACGGACGTGTCGCGTTGGGCCATAGCAGCCTGAGCGAGCCGCACCTGGGCCTTGGAGAGGGCGAACTTGCGGCCACCCTTGCGTCCCCGCGCGCGGGCAGCGGCCAGGCCAGCCATGGTGCGCTCGCGGATCATATCCCGCTCAAACTCCGCCAGTGTGGCAAAAATGCCGAACACCATCCGGCCCGATGGCGTCGTGGTGTCGATCTGCGCGCCCTTGCCGGTGAGCACCCGCAGACCGATACCGCGATCCGACAGATTCTGCACCGTGCTGACCAGGTGGGTGAGCGTTCGGCCGAGCCGGTCGAGCTTCCAAACGATGAGGACATCGCCGTCGCGCAACGATTTCAGGCAGGCGGCAAGACCGGGGCGATCATCACGGCTACCGGATGCACGATCATCATAGATATTGCCTGGCTCGACACCGGCAGCGCGAAGGGCATCGTGCTGCAGGTCGAGCGACTGCGAGCCGTCGGCTTTGGACACGCGGGCGTAGCCGATCAGCATGGATCACAAACGAAGGTTTGAGGCGGTGACGAACATGAGCACATAAGATTGGGCTATTGTGTATCTTAACCAGCATCTCAATCAAGCTATCTCAAACCGTAGCTCGGAAAGAATAAGGAGCATGTATGCCGCGTCGCGTGACCCTGACCGATCGACAGCGCGAGGCGCTGCTTCACTTGCCGGTCGATCAAGGTGAGCTGCTGCGGCACTATACCCTCAGCGATGAGGATCTCGGGCATATCCGCCAGCGCCGGCGCGCCCACAATCGTTTTGGCTTCGCGCTGCAACTGTGCGTCCTGCGCTACCCGGGCCGGGTGCTCGCTCCTGGCGAGTTGATCCCGGCGCAGGTATCGGATTTCATCGCGGCCCAGCTCGGCCTGACCAGCGACGATCTACTCCTCTATGCCGCGCGCGAGGAGACCCGGCACGAGCATCTGGCGGACCTTCGCCGAATCTACGGCTATCGCTCCTTTTCGGGGCGGGGCGCACGGGATTTGCGCGAATGGATCGCTCGGGAAGCCGAGGCGGCGACATCGAATGAGGATCTTGCCCGTCGCTTCGTTGCGGAGTGTCGCCGCACCCGCACGATCCTTCCCGGCTCCTCGACGATCGAGCGCCTTTGCGCCGATGCGCTGGTTGAGGCCGAGCGCCGGATCGAGGATCTTATCGCCCATCGCATCACGCCAACCCTGAGCGAGAATTTGGCTCACCTGTTGGAGGATACGGTGGATGGTCGCGTCACGCGCTTCGTATGGCTGCGACAGTTCGAGGTTGGCGCAAATTCAGCAGCCGCTAACCGGCTGATGGATCGACTGGAATATCTTCAAAGGTTCGATCTTCCGGCGGATTTGCTGGACGGCGTGCCGGCGCATCGTGTGACCCGGCTTCGCCG